>DATNKY010000803.1:0-7330 GCA_035603155.1 Solirubrobacteraceae bacterium | reverse complement strand
AGCAGACGATCGCGATCCTGCGCAAGATCGAGCATGAGCTCGACCGGGTCGGCGTCACCCTCGAGGACGTGGTCCAGACGCGGATCTACGTGACCGACATCTCGCGCTTTGAAGAGGTGGGCCGCGCGCACGGCGAGCTGTTCTCGACGATCCGGCCGCTGATGACGCTCGTCGAGGTCAGCGGGCTCGTCGATCCGCGGATGCTCGTCGAGATCGAAGCGGTCGCCTTCCACGCTTAGCGTCGCGGCGTCACCGCGCAGACGACGTCCGCCTGCGCCGGTGCGCGATCATGGAGGTCCGCCGCTGTAGCTCAGTTGGTAGAGCAGCGGACTTTTAATCCGAAGGTCGTGGGTTCGAGCCCCACCGGCGGCACTGGTGCTGCAACGGCACGTTCGCGCGGCCGACGCTCCGGCACGCACAACCCAGCTGTGACTCGGCCGCGACCCTCCGAGGTCGGCGCTAGCGCACGCGGGGGGGTCGGGCCGGGGGTAACTCGTGGTCGCGCCTCAGGGGCGCGGCCGAAAGCAGGCTGCGATAGGCACGGCCCGCTTGATCCCGTTGGCGATCCCCATGGTGTAGTCGTGGAGATTGAACCCGATGTCCCCGTCCTCGTTGTAGATCCACGGAAACCGCTGGTCGACGACTTGGACGATGGAGATGTTGCCGTACGCCGGGAGACCGCGAGACTTGGGGAAGCTGTCATCAAGCGGTGCCACATCGACCCTGTCGCCGGCAGCGGCGCGGGCCTTTTGGATGACCCGGGCATCCCGCTGGGACTCGGCTGCGACACGCGCTTGCACGAAGCGGATGGTGTGACCGTTGGTCACGTTGGTCCGGTAGCGGCCGACCTGTTGGGGCGTGACGCCAAAGTGGGCGTTGGCCTCTCCAAAGGGGATCCCGTCGGTGTAGTGCAGACTGACCGCGATGGTCGCGTGGTCGTTGATCGCCTCGCGAACCCGGCTCAGGAGGCCGACGTTCTCGTTGGCGCTCGACTTCGTGAGGTCCACGGTGTAGCCGGCGGCGCGGAGGACCGTCCGGATCCGAAGTGCCGAACGCCACATCGTGATCCGCTCACGAGGGGCTCCGCCGTTGTCGATCGACATGATCCCGGAGTCGTCGATGTCAACCGGGTGAAACGTGATGCCCAGTGCGGTCACCGGCTTGGGTGCGTCGACCTCGGCGGTGGAGCCGAAGCTCGGTCCACCCGAATGGCCCGGATCGAGGACCACGACCGGCCGCCTGGCGGAGCAGGCTGGCGCGGGATCAGCGCCCTGGATCGACGCACGGACGGTCCGAACCGGCTCGGACCGAGGTGCAGCACCGGAGGCCCCACCGGCAGCCACGCAGCACACCCCGGCCGCGAGTGCGCGGCCGCGACACCGTCCTACCACCCGTTTCACCTCGGATATCAAATTGGCTCGGACCGCCTCCAGATCTAGCGGAGCGCGCTAGTCAACGTGTCGACGTCGAGTAGACCGTCGTAGGGGGCTGCGTTGATGTATAGGGCTGGGATGGCGTGCGCTCCGCTCGCAGTCGCCTGGTGGATGTGCTCGACCACCCTTGCTCGATGGCGGCCGTTGCTTACTTCGAGTCGGAGCCGCTCGGGATCGGCGACCAGGCGGCTGGCGGTAGCTACCAAGTTGGCCTTATCGCTCAATCCGGTGCGTGCAAGACGGTCGAGCAGCGCGAAAAATTCTCCTTGGGCTCCCGCGGCCTCCAACGCTTCCGCTGCGGGCAGGGAGAGCTCGTGAACGTCGGCTAGCGGCAGGTGTCGCACGGCGATGCGTATCGGCCGTTGCTCAGCGAGCCGGATTAACAGCTGCCAGGCACTCCGGCATGGCGCTGACGCGAGATCAACGTAGATCGCGACGGTGGAGCCAGGACCGTGGGCATAGACGTGGTCCGACGCGCTGACCGGGGGATCGAGATGAGCGACCGAGCTCGTTCCATGCCGCCATTCGCGCAACGCCTGGGCGATTTCTGGCTCCGCGGGCTCGCGAACTGTCACTGGTCGGTGGCGACCGTGGCCCTCGCCGGTTCCCCGTTCCCAGTTTCGAATGTCTTGCGTTGTGTCGTGCGCGAGTTCGCTCGGTGACTCGGGGGGCCCATCCGCACGCCTGTAGGGCGTCTGGCTGATGCCGCTACCTCTGCGCGTGTAATAGCCAAACACGACAGCGAACAAGAGAACGACGACGAAGATCACGAAGATCAGGCTTCCGCCCGCGAGCGCCAGCGGCGGAGCTCTGAGCGCACCGGTCAGAACACCAAAGCCCGCGAAGCCTGGCCACGCGATCATCCAAGAGCCAGCCTAACCCGTTCGAGCGGGCACGGCTGTAGTTCCTGCGCAAGGTCGATCCATTCGGGCCCACGAAAGGCACTCGTCCCGTCTCGGACACCCAGACGGTCGCCCCGCGCGCGATCCGCGATCGCCAAGATCCGGCGATGGCGGATCACCCTATTCGGTGTCATCGTGGATGCTCCGGTGAGACCGCGAACTGACCACTCAAGATCGTCCTTCGCCCGCGCACAGAGCTACGAGTGCCCAACACGAACGGATGGATTACGCGATGAACGCCACAAACGAAATGAATGTGCTCGCCGACCGGCTCACGCGCGCGTATGAGCAAAACGACACGGATGCCATCGTGGCGTGCTACGCCCCAGACGCGCGCATCTGGCACAACATCGATGGGGTCGAGCAGACCGTCGAGGAGCAACTGGGCGCCACGCGCTGGTTGAACGAGCAGCTGACGAATCTCAAATACGAGATCGTCTCGCGCGATTCCTTCGACGGCGGTTATGTCCAGCAGTACGTCGTGCACGGCACTCTCGCCAACGGCGGCGAAGCTTTCCGCATGCCGCTCTGCATGAACGTGACCGTGCGCGATGGGCGGATTGCGCGGCTGGATGAATATCTCGACAGCGCCCACCTCAAACCGCTGCAGACCGCCGGATCCAACTGATGGGGCGGGCAGGCCCCATCCATATGGATGGTCTACGGATGGTAGACTTGCCGGCACATGACGGATCTCGACAGGAGCGAGAAGATCACGATCAACGTGGGGCCGGTCGACCTGGGTCAGATTGACCTGCTTGTCAGCGAGGGTTTCTTCGCCAACCGGACCGATTTCATTCGTACCGCCATCCGACGTCAGCTCGAGAGCCGGTCGGTGGCTGTCGAGACAACGGTGGCTCGTCGGGAGCTGGTGCTCGGCGTCGAGCACTACAGTCGCGACGCGCTCGAGCAGGTCCGGGAATCCGGTCGGATGGTGGAGTTGCGCGTTCTCGGGTTGGCGACGATCGCTGATGACGTCTCGCCTGAGCTAGCTCGCGCGACGATCGCGAGGGTTGAGGTCCTGGGTGCTTTTCGAGCGACGCGTGCGGTGAAGGCGGCGCTGGCGTCGCGCACCACATGATCGCTCGCGGCTCGACCCAGCAGGGGCTCCGGCTCATGCGGCTATCGGTTTTCGACGCGGAGCGACTGACACTCTGAGAGGACGTGTGATGAGCAGCGAGAGGGACATCACGATGAGCGAGGCGCTCCGGCTGACGCGTGCCGGGCGGCTCTCTGAAGCGACTCAGGTCTTGCAGCGGCATCTCACGAGCACGGGTACCGCTGCGCCGGGTGCCTCGGCGGCGGCGCTTGGGTCAGAAGGCGTCCGCCGCGAGAAGGCCCGCGGACGTCCAGGGCCGTCTGGTGGCGGCGTGGCGGTCCGCCCTGCCCCAACCGGCGGTGAGTTTCGTCGGTTCACCCATACTGGCAGCACAGGAACTCGTACGTACTACGTCTACGTCCCGACCACCTATACCGGTCACCCCGTTCCGCTCGTCGTGATGCTCCACGGCGGCACGCAGGACGCGCCGGACTTCGCGGCCGGCACTCGCATGAACGAGTTCGCCGAGCAGCATTCGTTCCTGGTCGCCTACCCAGAGCAGTCGCGGGAGGCGAACCAAGGCCGTTATTGGAACTGGTTCCGCGCCGGCGACCAGCGTCCGGACGCCGGCGAGCCGGCGATCATCGCCGGCATCACCCGCGAGGTCATGCGCAAGCTCGTGGTCGACCCGGTTCGCATCTACGTTGCAGGGCTCTCGGCCGGGGGCGCCATGGCTGCAGTCATGGCTGCGACCTACCCCAGCCTCTACGCGGCTGTCGGTGTGCACTCCGGGATCGCATATCGCGCCGCGCACGACGTCGGCTCCGCCTTCACAGCGATGCGGACCGGGGGCACCCCCGCCGCGACCAGTGCAGTCCCGCTGATTGTCATCCACGGCGACCACGACACGATCGTGGCGCCGGTCAACGCGGACAAGTTGATCGCTTCTCGGCTTGCGATCGGCGACGTCACAGGCCAGGACGGGCCGATCACAATCCGCACCGACGGCGGGCACCCCTACACCCGCACCGTCCACCACAACCTCCGTGGGTTGGCAGTAGCGCAATCCTTGATCGTCCACGGCGGCCTGCACGCCTGGTATGGCGGCAGTCCAGCCGGCTCCTACACCGACTCACAAACCCCTGACTCGTCGGTCGAGATGATCCGCTTCTTCCTCCAACACGGAGCAACGTCGCACACAACCTGACGCGCTCGGTCTCGATCTCGCTGCCGGTTTCAGTTGCCTCCGACACGACGGCGAGTTTTTCGTTCGGTCCCCATGCCCTTCCCCAGTAGGCAAGGTTGACCGCGAGCTTCATCTGCAAGGTTGCGTTCGCGCGAAGGAGATCGGTTGTGGGGCTCGACGACCGCCGATAGAGTGGCGGCCCCGGCCCCGGCCCTGGCCCCGGCCCCGGGGCCAGGCGGTGAAACGTATGCGAACACGGCGACAGGCGACGATCGAGGATCTCCGGCTCGCGATCGACAGCCTGCCCCACGATACGCGGGTCGCGATGCTCGAGGGCATCCGCCAGAACGAGATCATCGCGGGCGCCTACACCGACCATGGCGGCATCTGCCCGATGCTGGCCGCGCACCGCGCCGGCGGTCGCACCAGCTGCATCTCGTTCGCGAAGGCATGGGATGCGTTCGCGTTCCGTGGGGCCCGCACGCGGCCGGCCCGGCGGGCAACTCGGCGCGAGCTGCTCGTGCTCACATCTCATCTCGAGGTCAGCCTGCTCGACGACGACGCGGCCACCAGCGACCTCGACGCCGCAGTCGCTGAGCACGCGGAGCTCGTACAGGCACGTCCCGCCTGCGACCGTCCAGGCGACCCGGACCGAAGCGCCGAACTCGAGACCCGGCGGGGGTGGGCCTGGTTGCGGGTCACGCGCCGCTACGACGAGTACGAGCGCGCGCTGGCGTTGGTCGAGTCCGTCGAAGGCGACCAGCCGGCCGCCCGGGCACAACGCCCCGCGGAGCTCGCGCCGTCTCGCTGAGGAGTCTCGCGTGGCGCGCCGTCACCGGCCGCGCATTACGTTCAAACGCGTGCGGGCACCAGGTGCTTGAGCAGTGAGCCGGCAGGGTTCGGAAGCGTGTGCAGAGGACAGACCAGATTCGTCTTGATTTTGGAAACGCCGCTGTGTACGGTGTGCCGGCTCGATCGGAGCAAGCGTGCATCGACCAAGGTTCGCGAGGTTCGACAACCATCCGCAGCTGCCGTCCAGCGAGTCTAGGCTGGACTTCTTCCGTCGGGCTCGCGCGCGAACGGCGATAGGTCGAATCCGGTGACGGCGTGGGTCTGATCTGCCGGGCGCTTATCGTTGCAGGGATCGCCTTCGCCGTGCTCGGAGGCGTGATCGCCGGCAGCGCGGAGGCCGCTCCGACGGTGACGCTGTACGTCGACAACACGAACGCCCAGGCCGTCGACACGGACAACGACTGCCAGACGCAGTCGACCCCGTGCGCGACGATCTCGTATGCGGTCTCGCTGGCGAATGTGATGCAGTCGACCGCGACGACGATCGATGTGCTCGCCGGTGCCTACGACGAGGCCGTCACGATCACCGACGAGCCGAGCAGCTCGACGCTTACGATCACCGGCGGCCCAGGGGTGACCGTGACGGCGCCCGTCGGCGACAGCGTCTTCACCGCTACCAGCACCATCTTCCCCACGGGCAAGATCACGCTCTCGGACCTGACGATCACGGGAGCGCAGGCCAGCGGCAACGGCGGCGGGCTCGAGGACGCCTCCGCCGGCGTCAATCTGATGAACGACACGTTCTCGAACGACTCGGCGTCCAGCGGCGGCGCGCTTGACACCCAGGGCGGCAACAAGATCGTCGGCGACACGTTCGTTGGCGACTCGGCCGGCAACGACGGCGGCGCGATCTCCAACAACGGCAACATCACCGCGACCAACGACACGTTCATCGGCGACACGGCCGGCCGCGACGGGGGCGCGATCTCCACCGATACGGGCGCGGTAATCGAAAACGACACCTTCTCGGGCGATAGCGCAGCGAGCGGAGGTGCGCTTTACAACGAATTCGACATCACGATCGCGGCCGACATCTTCGACGACGGATCGAGCACCGGGGCAAACTGCGACGACGAGCCGATCAACGGCGGCAGCGGCGTTACGGACGTGGGGTACAACCTGGCCGACAATTCCGACTGCATGTCCACCGGCAAGCACGACATCGTCAACGCCCCGGAGACCGGCACCGGCGGAATTAACCTCGACGCCCTCGGCAGCAACGGTGGTCCCACGCAGACGATGGCGCTCGGCACCGGCAGCGCAGCGATCGACTACATCCCGATCTCCACCGCCCTGTGCCCGTCGACCGACCAGCGCGGGTTTCTCCGCCCTGACGAGGGCGAAAGCGCTTGCGACGTCGGGGCGTATGAGTCAGGTTCGGGGCCGGCCGTCACCCTGACCGTCGTCAGCGCGGGCAGCGGCAGCGGGACGGTGACTAGCAGCCCGGCCGGGATCGACTGTCGTCCGACCTGCTCCAGGTCGTTCAGTGAGGGCACGGTCGTGACGCTAACCGCCAGCCCGGCCGCGGGCTCGACGTTCACCGGCTGGTCCGGTGGGGGCTGCTCGGGCACCGGCGCTTGCCAGGTCACAGTGAGCGCCGCCGAATCCGTGACCGCGACGTTCGATACCGTGCCGCCGGTCACCCTGACCGTCGGCACAGCGGGCAGCGGCAGCGGGAGCGTGACGACCAGCCCAGCGGGGATCGACTGCGGTCTGACCTGCTCGGCGTCGTTCGGCGAAGGCACGGTGGTGACGTTGACCGCGACCCCCGCCGCGGGCTCGACGTTCACCGGCTGGTCTGGTGGGGGCTGCTCGGGCACGGGCGGCTGTCAGGTGACGATGAGCGCCGCCGAATCCGTGACCGCGACGTTCGATACCGTGCCGCCGGTCACCCTGACCGTCGGCACAGCGGGCAGCG
>DATNKY010000583.1:0-3318 GCA_035603155.1 Solirubrobacteraceae bacterium | reverse complement strand
CCACCCGCACATGATCGAGCCGCGCTCCGACGTCCTCACCAACTGGAACAACAAGCCCGCCCCCGGGTGGGGCGCGGCCTCCAACAACTGGGGCTACGGGGCGGTTCACCGCGTGCAGCTGTATCGCGGCTTCCACAAGGGGATGCGGCTCAACGACGACGTCTCGATCATGAACCGCGCCGCGACCGAGGATCTGCGGGTGATCAAGGTGTGGCCGATCATCGAGCGCGTCCTGGGCGGCGGGCCGGCTCCCAGCAGGCTAGCCGCGCAGGCGGCCGCCGAGATCACTCAGTGGCGCAAGCAGGGCGCCAGCCGGCTCGATCGCAACCTCGACGGCAACATCGACGCCCCAGGCGCGGCCGTCATGGACACGGCCTGGCCCGGGATCGCGACCGCCGTGATGAGACCGGTGCTCGGACCGCTGACCAGCAACCTCGAGCAGCTGCTGCCGCTCAGCTCGACGCCGTCGTTCGGCGACGGCTGGTTCGGATACGTGTCCAAGGACCTGCGGACGGAGCTGGGGATGAAGGTCCGTGGGCCTTACAGCCGCCGCTACTGTGGCCGCGGCAGCCTCGGAGCCTGCCGCAAGTCGCTGTGGGCCGCGATTCAGGACGCCGCCAACCGGCTCGCGGCCAGCCAGGGTCCGAATCCGAACGCCTGGTCATCCAGCGCGACCGCCGAGCGGATCTCGTTCATCCCCGGGTTGATCCCGTTCACGATGCGCTGGACCAACCGCTCGACGTTCCAGCAGGTGATCGAGTTCAACGGGCACGCCAAGCGCTAGCGCCGGAGCGCCCGCCGGGACCACCGCGGACATCGCGTGCCGGGGTCTCGACCGATTAAATGAGCGCAGCCAGCTCGCCGGACAGGTCACCCCGTCCGGCGAGCTGTACGCGGTCGAGCCCGAGCCAGGTCGCGACCAGCCGCAGCTCGGCGGCGAGCTGGTCCGCGACGTGGGCGCGGTCGACCTCGGGCTCGGCGAACGCTCCCTGGACGAGCAGCGCGCCTCGTTCGCGGTCGGCTTTGAGATCGACGCGGGCCACGAGCGTCTCGCCGAGCAGGAACGGCAACACGTAATAGCCGTACACCCGCTTGGCCGCCGGCGTGTAGATCTCGATCCGGTAGTGGAAGTCAAACAGCCGCTCGGTCCGTTGGCGAAACCAGATCAGCGAGTCAAACGGCGACAGCAGCGCGCGGGCCTCGATCCGGCGTGGCTGCCGGGCCTCTGGCGACAGGTACGCCGGTGCCGCCCAGCCCTCGACCTCGACCTGCTCGAGCTCGCCGGCGCCTACGAGCTCGGCCACCCGTGCCTTGGAGTCCGCGCGGGGCAGCCTGAAGTAGTCGCCGAGGTCGGGCTCGGTCGCGACCCCGAGCGCCCGTGCGGCGACTCGCACGAGCTCGCGCTGGGCGTCCGCGGGCTCGGGAGTTGGAGCGCTCCGAATCCGCTCGGGGATAACCCGCTCGGCGGTGTCGTACAGGCGCTCGAAGTTGACCCGCCGGGCGGCGGTGATCTGGCCGGTGAAGAACAGGTGCTCGAGCGCGACCTTGCCCTCGTGCCAGTTCCACATGTGCCCGGGCGTCGGCGGCGGTCGCACGGCGCCCGTGTCGCGAGCCCGGATCGGTCCCTCGGCCGCGACGAGCGCGAGCGTCTCGGCCACGAGCTCGGGCTGTTCGCGCGCGATCCTCGAGATCGATCCCCAAGCCTCGCGGTCGATATCGGCCATCCGCCAGCGAAACAGCGGGTGCATCGCCACCGGGATCAGCGACGCTTCGTGGGCCCAATACTCGATCAGGCGGCGGTCGATCTTCCCGATTCCGTAACCGGCGATCCGATCCAGGTGCCCGCGGTCGTACGGACCCAGCCTCGAGAAGACCGGCATGTAGTGCGAGCGAGAGAAGACGTTGACCGAGTCGAGCTGCAGCACCCCGAGTCGCGTGACGAGCGCCTCGAGCTGGTTCGTGCTCGGTGGTCTGGCCGGCCGCGGCCGGGCGAAGCCCTGCGCGGCGAGCGCGATCCGCCGCGCGCGGGCGAGGCTCAGCTTGCGCGCCACCGCCGCCTGCTCGCCATCGAGGCGCTAGCGCCGCGCCATCTCGTCGATGCACACCGTGAGAGCGAGGATCAACCCATCGTCCTGACCGGGCGCGATCTCGATCCCATAGGTGTCACGGACTCGGAACCAGCGCTTGGAGATCTCCGCGACCTTGTCCCCGTCGCGCTCGATCTCGAATTCGTGGTCGACGACGTTGCCCTTCGCGCTCAGCTCGCCGCCGCCCTCGAGCGCAACCGAGAAGCGATCGCGAAACGGGGTGACGAGCGCCTTCTTGATGGTCGCAACCGTGTCCCCGTCGCGCTCGATCTTCATCGTGTCGCGGATCGTCAGCTCGCGCTCCTGGATCTTGAACAGCTCATCACCGGAGGGGTTCTCGAGGATGAACGTGCTGCGAACGCGCAGCGCCTTGCCGTCGACCTTGAATGCCCGCTCGCCCGAGTCGGTCTCGATCCAGTAGTCATCACCGATCGAGAGCAGCTTCTCTCGCATCTGGTACCGCGTGCCGGCCGGTTGGTCGTCTCTGTGCAGAAATCCCATCGAGCCTGGAGCGTGGCGCCCCGGGACCGAGGCGCATCACCCGATCGAGATGATCGCAGCCCGGCGGGGGTGGCGCCTCCCGGCTGCTAGAAGTCTCGAGACCGGGAGAAGCCAGCCGCCCCCGGGGCCGATTTGCGGTTGCCCTGGCGGACCGGGGCCACTCTGCCCTCGCTGAGGCGTGCCAGGAGACCCAGGTCGTCAGCCGGGGCCACTTTGCCCTCGCTGAGGCGTGCCAGCAGACCCGGGTGGTCAGCCGGGGCCACTTTGCCCCCACCAACACCGGCCAGGAGACCCGGGTCCTCGGGCCGGGCCGATTCACCCCTCTCCACACCGGTCCAGCGACCGGGGCCGCCACCGGTGTTCGTCCCCGCTCGCGATGTAGCGCTACGGGGCGCTGCGGTAGCCCGCGCGGCCGCCGCTCGTCGCGCGGAACCGTGGAGGTATCGTCCGCCGATGGCCGGCGGCTGGTTCGAGAGCGTGGCGGAGGCGCAGCGGCGGGCGAAACGCGCCCTGCCCCGATCGGTCTACCTGGCGCTACTCGCGGGCTCAGAGGCCGGAGTCACGCTCGAAGACAACGTCAGGGCGTTCGGCGAGCTCGGGTTCGTCCCGCACGTGGCCGGCGCAGCGGGGCAGCGCGCGCTCGAGACGTCGGTCATGGGCCAGCAGCTCGCGCTGCCTGTCCTGATCTCCCCCACCGGCGTGCAGGCGGTCCACCCCGAAGGCGAGGTGG
>DATNKY010000389.1:0-4453 GCA_035603155.1 Solirubrobacteraceae bacterium | reverse complement strand
CGTTTGTGCTCGGCGATCACGCTCAGTCCCGGTGCGCGCAGCGCACCGGCGAATGGCCGGCGCGGGTCGGAGGCAGCGCGCTCGGCGCCCGTGGCCTCGAGCTCGCCGATCGGGAGCTCACGACGGCGACGAGCGACGTCGGAGCGCGTCCGCTCGACGATCTCGTCGAGGGCGTTCACCGCGCGCCGCCGGGGGCGAGCTCGCGGGTCGTCTCGACGAGTCGTTGCAGGGTCGCGGTCGCCGCGCCCGAGTCGATCGCGCGCTCGGCCTCGCGGACGCCGTCGGCGAGCGACTCCGAACCGCCCCCCGCGTAGATCGCGGCGCCGGCGTTGAGGACCGCGAGATCGCGGGCCGCGCCCGGCTCGCCGGCCAGGATCCGGGTCGCCGTGTCGGCGTTCTGGGCCGGGTCGCCGCCGGGAACCTGGTCGGCCGGCGCCCGCTGCAGGCCGACCTCCTCGGGCGCCACCGAGAAGCTCGTGACCTGCTCCCCGAGCACCTCGACGACCCGCGTCGGCGCCGAGATGCTGAGCTCGTCGAGTCCGTCCTCGCTGGAGACCAGCAGCGCGTGGTCGGTCCCGAGCAGCGCCAGCGCGCCGGCCATCGTGTCGAGGTAGCAGGGGTCAGAGACGCCGATCAGCTGGCGCCGCGCGCCGGCCGGGTTCGTCAGCGGCCCGAGGAAGTTGAAGATCGTGCGCACCGCCAACTGGCGCCGGACGACGATCACGTACCGGGTCGCCTGGTGGTGTGCGGGCGCGAACATGAACCCGAACCCAACCCGCTCGATGCAGGTGGCGACCGCCTCGGGAACGAGATCGATTCGTGCGCCGAGCGCCTCGAGCACGTCAGCCGAGCCCGACAGCCCGGTCGCCGAGCGATTGCCGTGCTTGGCGACCGTGCAGCCCGCGCCGGCGGCGATCAGCGCCGCGGTCGTCGAGACGTTGAACGTCCGCCGCCCGCCCCCGGTGCCGGCCGTGTCGAGCAGCCGGTCGCCCTGGACGCGCACCGGGGTCGCGAGCGTGCGCATCGCGCGCGCCAGCCCGGCGAGCTCCTGGACCGTCTCGCCCTTGGTCCTCAGCGCGATCAGAAACGCGGCGATCTGCACCTCCGAGGCGTTGCCGTGCATGATCTCCTCGAGCACCGCCGAGGTCTCCTCGGCGGTCAGATCGTCGCCGCTCGCGAGCGCGTCGATCGAGGTCGTCAGCAGATCGCGGCCGCTGCTCATCGCGACCCGTGCAGGAAGTTCGCCAGCAGCTCGCGCCCCTGCTCGGTGAGCACCGACTCGGGGTGAAACTGGACGCCCTCGGCCGGCAGCTCGCGATGGCGGACCGCCATCACGACGTCGCCGCCGAACGCGCTGCGCTCGAGCACGGCCGGCAGCTCCGGGTCCGCGACCAGCGAGTGATAGCGCCCGACCTGCAGCGGCTCCCGGAGTCCGCTGAAGATCGTCCGGCCGTCGTGCTCGATCTCGGTCGTCTTGCCGTGCACCGGGGTATGGGTCACGACCCTGCCACCCCACGCCTGGACCAGCGCCTGGTGGCCGAGACAGACCCCGAGCGTCGGGATCCGGGCCAGCGGGAAGCGTCTGACGAGCTCGAGCGAGATGCCCGCGTCGTTTGGCGTGCACGGACCGGGTGAGACGATCGCGCGGTCGTAGCCGCGCACGAGCAACTGCTCGACGGTCGCGTGGTCGTTGCGCACCACCTCGACGTCGGCGCCAAGCTCGCCGACGTACTGGACGAGGTTGTAGGTGAAGCTGTCGTAGTTGTCGAGCACCAGCAGTCTCATCCGCGGGTCCCCTCTAGTGTCGCGAGTCGGTAATTCGGTGGCACCGAGAGGGGTCACTGGTGGATGCTGCCCAAGGACGCAGGAGCCGACGCGTAGCAGCGCTACGCGAGGCTGGCGCCGCTGGCGAAGCCAGTGGCCGGACGCTGGGCAGCGCCGCCAGGGGCCGCTCGAATGCCATCCAATTTATGACTCGGGACACTATGGCCAGTCGGGCTGGGCGACCGCGAGCTCGATCGCCTGTCTCATCGCGCGCGCCTTGGCCTCGGACTCGCGGAACTCATAGTCGGGTTTGGCATCGGCGACAGTCCCGCCGCCGGCTTGAACGTGGGCGATCCCGTCCTTGAGGACGACCGTGCGGATGTGGATGCACGTGTCGAGCTCGCCGGTGTAGCTGACCCAGCCGATCGCGCCGCCGTAGCCGCCGCGCTTGACCGGCTCGAGCTCGTCGATGATCTGCATCGCTCGGACCTTCGGCGCGCCCGACAGCGTCCCGGCCGGAAGCACGGCGCGCAGGGCATCGAGCGCCCCGACGTCGGGGCGCAGGGTGCCGACGACGCTTGAGACGATGTGCATCACGTGGCTGTAGTGCTCGATCGCCATGAACCGCTCGACCTCGACCGTGCCGTACTCGCACACCCGTCCGAGGTCGTTGCGTCCGAGGTCGACGAGCATCACGTGCTCGGCGCGCTCCTTCTCGTCGGCGAGCAGCTCGTCGGCCATCCGGCGGTCCTCGTCGGCGTCCGCCCCGCGCGGCCGGGTGCCGGCGATCGGGCGCGTGGACACGCGCCGGCCGTTGACGGTGATCAGGGGCTCCGGGCTGGCGCCCACGATCTCGAAGTCGCCGAAGTCCAGGAAGTACATGTACGGGCTCGGATTGACCGCCCGCAGGCCGCGGTAGATCGAAAACCCCTGCACGTCCACGGGCGCCGACCAGCGCTGTGACGGCACGACCTGGAAAGCGTCGCCGGCATAGATGTACTCGATGATCCGCGCGACGTTGGCCTCGAAGCGCTCGCGCGACATGTTGGACTCAAAACGCGGCGCGACACGAGGCTTCGCCGGCGGGGCCGGCGGACGCGGGACCGGGCCGGCGAGCCGCCAGCGCACCTCGGCGATCGTGTCGAGCGCGTGGGCATAGGAGGCGTCGAGGTCCTCGCCGGCGTAGACGTTGGCGATCACCGTCACGGTCCGCTTCAGGTGGTCGAACACGACCAGCGCGTCGGTCAGCATGAGCGCGAGGTCGGGCACGCCGATCGGATCCGGGTTGGGCTCCCCGAGCGGCTCGACCGTGCGCACGAGGTCATACGCGAACACGCCGACGGCACCGCCGGCGAACGGGGGCAGATCGGGGATCTCGGCAACCCGATAGCGAGCGAGCTCGGCCGCGGCGAGTGCATACGGGTCGCCCGGGTCGCCGAGCGACCAGCGCAGGATCGTGCGCGGTCGAAAGCCGATGAACGAGTAGCGCCCGACCCGGCCCTGATCTGCCGACTCGAGCAGGAATGCCGGCTCGCGCGAATCGAATGGAAGCTCGTGCAGCTTCAGGAACGCCGACACGGGCGTCTGGCAGTCGTCGATGAACGTTTCCGCCAGCGGGATCAGGTTGTGGTTTCGCGCGAGCTCGCGTACCTCCAGCAGGGTAGGCGCCGGCCCGCCCGCCTGTCGCTCAGCGCCCGCGACGGCCATCGAGCACGCGTTCGGCGTCGGCTAACGACATGTCGCGACCGCGCATCAACACCGCCAGATGGTAAATCAGGTCGGCCGCCTCCTCGGCGACCCGCTCGTCGGACTCCTCGCGCGCGGCGCGGACCACCTCCTCGGCCTCTTCCTGCACCTTGGCTCCCGCGCGTTCGGGATCGGCGAGCAGCGAGGCCGTGTAGGACCCGGCCGGCCTCGACCGCGCGCGGTCGGCGATCGTACGCTCGAGCACCGGCAGGGTCTGAAACGGGGCGTCCGGCTCGAGCTCGCCGCGGTGAAAGCAGCTCCGCTCTCCCGTGTGGCAGGCCGGACCGGCCGGTTGCACGAGCGCGACGAGCGCGTCACCGTCGCAGTCGTAGCGGATCGCCTGCACCGCCTGGGTGTTGCCGGAGGTCGCCCCCTTGTGCCACAGCTCCTGGCGCGAGCGGCTGAAGAAATGGATCTCGCCCGTCTCGCGCGTGCGTCGCAGCGCCTCGGCGTTCATGTAAGCGAGCGTCAGTACCTCGCCGGTGAGCCAGTCCTGGACGACGCACGGAACGAGCCCGCGCTCATCGAATACGACCTCGGAGTCGTCCACGAGCCGGAGTTTAGGAGGCCCGTCTCCCGGGCCGTCAGAAGCGCCGTAGCCCGCGCACCTCGCCGTTGGGCACCTGGACGATCTCGAACCAATACTGCGTCCAGGTGCGCATCACGTCGACGAGCGCGCCGAACGTGACCGGCTTGGTGATGAACGAGCTGACCCCGAGGTCGTAGGTCGAAAGGATGTCCGCCTCGTCGCTGGAGGTGGTCATCACGACGATCGGGATTCGCCGCAGCGACTCGTCGGCCTTGATTTCCGCCAGCGCCTCGCGGCCGTCCTTGCGGGGCATGTTGAGATCGAGCAGGATGATCCCTGGTCGCGGTGCGTCGACATCAGGTCCCGCCCAGCGGCCGTCGTGGCGCAGGTAGTCGAGCAGATCTTGCCCGTCGA
>DATNKY010000448.1:0-8305 GCA_035603155.1 Solirubrobacteraceae bacterium | reverse complement strand
TCTCGCCGGCGGCTCCCTCGGCGATCACCGGCAGCATCGCGGCGAGGTCATCGGCCGGCGGCCGATCCCGGGTCAGCGTCGGAACCAGCTCGCGGACGGTCGCGTGCAGCTCCCGCACCGACTCGCCGGGCGTTCCCGGATCGCAATCGAGCGCTTGGCACGCGCACAGCAGCTCGCTCGCCACCACCCGCTCGAGCCGGTCAACCGCGTCGAGCGCCATCAGCGCCCCCGTCATCCCCATCGAGACGTGGTCCTCCTGATTGTCGGAGGTCGGGATGCTGTCGACGCTGACCGGGTGGGCCAGCGCGCGCAGCTCGGCGACGAGCGCCGCGGACGTGTACTGGACGACCATGTAGCCGCTCGATGTCCCGGCGTCGGTGGTCAGAAACTCGGGCAGCCGGCCGTTGAGGCTCGGCGACAGGAGCCTGAACGTGCGCCGCTCCGAGATCGAGCCCAGATCGGCGAGCCCGAGCCGCAGCGTGTCGAACGCGACGGCCAGCGACTGGCCGTGGAAGTTGCCGGCCGAGATCACCTCCGGCGGATCCTCGAACACGAGCGGGTTGTCGGTGACCGCGTTCAGATCGGCGAGTACGAGCTCGGAGAAGAAGCGCAGCACTTCGCGGGCGGCGCCGTGCACCTGCGCCGCGCACCGCAGCGAATACGCATCCTGCAGGCGCGATGCACCGGGCCCGGCGGTCCGGCTTGATCCGCGCAGCGCGGCCCTGATGTTGGCGGCGCTGGCGCTCTGCCCGCCGAGCGGTCGAAGGCGGTGCACCCGCGCGTCGAACGCGGGAAGTGCGCCGCGCAGCGCATCGATCGTCGCCGCCGCGACGAGGTCGATGGCGTCGAGCAGCCGCGCGACGCGGACCGTCAGCACGGCGCCGATCGCACTCATGAAATGCGTGCCGTTGATCAGCGCCAGTCCCTCCTTGCTCTCGAGCTCGAGCGGCTCGAGCCCGAGCTCTGAGAGCGCCTGCGCGCCGCTCACGATCGTGCCGTCGTCGTGGCGGACGTGGCCCTCGCCGAGCAGCGGCAGGAACGCGTGGGCCGACGGCGCCAGATCACCGCTGGCGCCGAGCGAGCCGATGCTCGGCACGACCGGTAGATAGCCCGAGTTCAGCAGCGCGGCGACGCGTTCGACGACGACCGGCCGCACGCCCGAGTGCCCGAGCAGCAGGCCGTTGGCGCGAACCGCCATCGCGCCGCGGACAATCGCCCCCGGCAGCTCGGCGCCCGTCCCCGCGGCGTGGCTACGCAGCAGGTTGACCTGCAGGTGGCGCTGCAGCTCGGGCGCGACCGCGTTGGAGACGAGCGCACCGAAGCCCGTGCTGATCCCGTACACGGGCGTTCCGCTGGAGAGGATCTCCTCGAGCACCTCGCGGTTGCGCTGGACCCGTCGCAGCGCGTCCGGCGCGAGCTGGACGCTCGCCCCCGCCGCGATCGCGGCGACGTCGGCTGCCGACAGGTCGCCGGTCAACGTCACGGATGCTGGAGCTCGATCTGGCGTCATGGACGGCGGGCGGTGAGGATATCCCGCGACCCGAACCGGGCGATCAGCCCCCGGTATGCGCCGAACGCCGGCTTGCGCGCATAGTCGTCGGTCAGCAACCCGGTGGTCTGCGCGAACCCCATGGCGGCCGAGATCGAGTCGCGGAGGTTGAACCACCGGTAGTCGGTAACGCCGTAGGTCCTCGCGGCCCCGCGGATCGCATCGACGATCTGCACCAGCGCGTCGCGCTGCTGGGTCGGGCTGACGGCACCGGGCGTCGCGTCGTACCCGCTCTCGGTGATCCACAGCGGCACGCTCGCGCCGAGCCGCCCGAGCGACATGAAGCAGCGGCGCATCGTGGCGAGCATCGCGATCGTTTCGGCCGGGAGGCTGGTCACGTTGGCCAGCCCCGGGTACAGCTCGGGGTAGTAGTCGACGCCGACGAACCCGAGCGCGCGGCGAAACGCTGCCCCTCCTCGCCGCAGTCCGGTGAACATCGCCGCATCGGTGGTCGGATCGAAGCGGTACGCGAACGTGAAGCCGAACCTCAGCTGGGTGAAATCGCGGCGCTGCGCCTCCCGGTGGGCCGCGATGATCCCCTGGATCAGGGCCTGCTCGGCCCCCGGATACCCGCCGTCGGAGGTGTTGGGCGAGAACGGGACGTTGACCTCGTTGGTAATCGTCATCGCGATCACGTGGCGATTGGGACCGAACGCGTCGACGACGCGCCGGACGTAGCGCTTCCAGACGGCGATCTTGCCCTGCTGTTGAGCGGAGGGGTGATAGCGGACCTGGATCTCCGTATCAAAGCCGGCGCGCGTGTAGCGGTCGACGATCCGCACAAAGCGGCGGATCCCCGGCTCGCCGGCGGCCTCGAACAGACGGTTGATGCGCAGCACGAGCTGCCGGTGCGCCGGACGCAGTGCCCGCAGCGCCCGCAGCGTCTTGTCCTGGTTGACCGGCTTGGCGCTCACCTGGGTGTCGCCCGCCGTCCCCGCGAGCCCGGGATCGATCCCGAACCGCAGCGTGCGCGCGCCCCTCCGCCGGCCGCCGTGAACGTAATCGGCCGAGCATGGCGCGGCCCCCGCCGGCCGTGCGCTGCCGGTGTCCGCCGCTGTTGCGCTGCCGGTGTCCGCCGGGCCTGCGCTGCCGCCAGCCGCCGCCCGTGCGCTGCCGGTGTCCGACGTGCGTCCGCTGGCGGTGGTCGCAATCGCTCCGATCGCGGCGCACGCGAGCGCTACGAGCGCCCCCGCGACCACCGGCACCATCCGCCGGATCATCGTCCGGGCGCGGGCAGCACCAGCATCGAGGGATGGTCGCGGTCGTGGAGCAGCTCGATCTCGACTGCGCGCAACCCGGTGCCGGTCGTCCGGTCCTCCCCGGTCCCCGGGTTGCGCGCATAGCGCGGGTGCGCGCCGGACGAGACCTGCACCCTGATCCGATGGCCGGCGGCGAACCGGTGCGCGATCGGCCAGAGGTTGAACGCCACCGTCCAGGTCCCGTCCGGCGCACGGGCGAACCGGTCCGGGGCGACGCTCGTGAGCGCGTCACAGACGTTGCGCGAGACGCCGTCGCGGTCGACGTCGCACACGCGCGCGAACAGGTCGAAATAGTCCGAGTCCGCCCGCGCCCAGAGCTCGACGCGGACGGGCCCGATCGCCTCGAGGTGCTCGTCGAGCGGCTCGCCGGTGAACACGAGTACGTCGTCGCGAGCCTCGAGCTCGCGGTTGTCGACCACGGCCTGGCGAGCGAGCAGGACCGGTCCGCCGACGGCCGGCGTGGGGTTGGCGGGGTCGTAGCGGTAGCGATCCGCGGGCGCGTCGGCTGGTGGCGTCTGATCCTGTACGCGTCCGCCGGCCGCCAGCCACAGCGGACGCTCCCGAGTCCCCGGCGGCGGCCAGTCATCGAGGTCCCGCCAGCCGCCGCCGGAGCGCTCACCGGTGACGTACACGCGAACGGGGCTGTCGCGCAGCAGGCGACGATCGTCGAGCAGGTGCGCACGCAACCAGGCGATCCCGTCCCGGTGCGCCGCGGCCGCGAGTCCCGGGGCGATGTGCGTCCACGGCCCGATTCGCAGTTGCGGATGGTGCCCGGCGCCGCGCAGAGCGGCGAAGTCTTCGAGCATCCAGGGCAGCAGGATGTCGTACCAGCCGCCGACGAACTGGACCGGCGCGCGGACCCGTGGGACGCCTGTGGAGTAGTCGCGCGCCGTCCAGTACTGGCTGTCGCGCGTCGGATGCGCAATCGCCTCGCGAAACCACGGCACCTGCGCTCCGAGCGCCCGCTCGTCGAGGTCTCCGAGCGGTAGATCATCCATCAGCGCCCCCAGCTGCCGCAGCGCGCGATTGATCGCGATCAGCGCGAAGCGTCCCTCCTGGGTCGAGACGAGCACCAGCCAGGAACCGGCGTTCTCGAGCGCGAGCCCTCCCCCGGCGTACGTCTGGTCATAGAACTGGGACGCGCTCACAGCGATCGCGAGCGCCGCAAGGTCCTCGCCGGCATCGGGCGCCACAGCCCATTGGACGAGACCGAGGTAGCTCGGGCCGATCATCCCGATCCGATCGCCATGCCAGGGCTGCGTGCGGATCCAGCGCAGCGTTGCGAGGCCGTCAGCGCGTTCGTCGAACGGCGCGAACGACCCCTCGGAACCGAACGTCCCGCGCACGCTCTGGATCACGACCTGCAGACCACGTTCGGCGAGCAGGCGGCCGAACAGCAGACCTACGGCCTTGTCACGGCCGTAGGGCGAACGCACCAGCACCGTCGGCTGCGGCCGGTCCCGGTCAGCGCGCGCGACCCACCGGTCCGCGAGCAGAGCGGCGCCGTCGTCCATCGGGATCCGCAGGTCGCGTTCGCAGATCACCTCGAGCGTCCGCGGCTCGATCAGCTGCATCCGTCGCGCGAGCGTCTGACTGAGGAGGGTCATGCCGGATGAGAGTAGAGCCTGCCGATCGCCTCGCGGTACAACTGGGTCGGTGATCGAACTGCGGTTCCGACCCGGCTCGCCAACTGATGCGGACGCGGTGCTGGCGATGTTCGACGAGGCGATCGCCTGGCTGGTGCAGCGGGGCCTGGCCGGTCAATGGGGCGAGCTTCCGTTCTCGACCAGGCACGAGCCGCGCGAGCGGGTACGGCGGATCCTGCACGATGACGAGGTCCGGATCGCCGAGCACGGGGGCGTGCCGGTCGGGGCGCTCGCCGCCGGCGGGGCACCGCCGTACGCTCCGGCCAGCGAGGTTCCCGAGCTCTACGTGACGCTGCTGCTCAGCGCGCGCCGCCTGGCGGGCAACGGGATCGGGGCACGACTGCTCGAGCTCGCGGACGCCCTCGCGACCGAACGCGGAGCCGTGCAGCTGCGCGTCGACTGCTGGGCCGACGCGCCGGCTCTGGTCAGGTTCTACGAGCGGCAGGGATTCGCGCGCACGGGGCGCTTCGAGCTGACCGGATGGCGCGGGCAGGTGCTGCGCAAGCACCTCGCTTAGCTCGCGAGGTCAGCTGCGCGTCTGACCGGCGCGGAGCATCTCGAGGGTCCTGGCGACCCTTCGCTCTCGGGTCTCCTCACGCTTGGCTTCGCGCACCCAGTTGGCGAACTCCTTGCGATGTGTGTAGGCCAGCCGTTCGTAGGCGGCGCTCGCGTCGGCGTCACGGGCGAGCGCCTCGGCGAGCTCGGGCGGTATGTCGACCGTCCGCTCGGAGCGGTCCAGCTCGAGCTGCACCTGGACCTTGTCGTCGGCATCGACGCCCGCGCCCGCGCGGACCTCTTTGCTGAGCCCGAGCATATATTCGCCGCGCATCCGCACGACCGTGGTGCCCCACGTGTAGCCGTTGATGGTCGCGGCGACCGGGAAACGCTTGGCGCCCTCCCCCACGGCCTCCACCTGAGCGTCGTCGAGCACCACTGCGACTCCAGGGCCGCGCCTGACGAGCGTTGTCGAGATGGTGATCGAACCCAAGCGATTTCGTGCGACGGGGAAGAGGCTGGACGCCGCCGGGGCAGGTTACCCGACGTAGCTGCTATATCGACGGCGATGAGCGAGCTACCCAAACGCCCGCTGGGCGACTCGGGACTTGACGTCTCCGTCATCGGCCTGGGATGCAACAACTTCGGGCGCCGCGTCGACCTCGCGGGGACCAGGGCGGTCGTCGATGCCGCGATCGACCAGGGCATCACGCTGCTTGACACAGCCGATATCTACGGGCGCGGGCTGAGCGAGGAGTTCCTCGGCGAGGTCCTTCGAGGGCGCCGCGATCGGGTGGTCCTCGCGACCAAGGGCGGGTTGAGCATGGGCGACGGCAAGGGCCCGCGCGGGTCCCGCGAGTACCTGCGCCAGGCGTTCGAGAACTCGCTCCGGCGGCTGGACACGGACGTCGTGGACTACTACTGGTACCACGAGCCCGACGGCGTGACCCCGATCGCCGAGACGCTCGAGACCATGCACGAGTTCGTCACCGCCGGCAAGGCGCGCGCGATCGGCGTCTCGAACTTCAGCGCCGCGCAGATCGAAGAGGCTGACGCGGTCGCTCGCGAGAACGGCTTCACGCGCTTCTCCGCGGTCCAGAACGAGTACAACCTGCTCGTCCGCGAGGCAGAGGACGAGGTGCTTCCCACGTGTGAGCGGCTGGGGCTCGGGTTCGTCCCGTTCTTCCCGCTCGCCTCGGGGCTGCTGACGGGCAAGTACCGGCCGGATGCACCGGGCCCCGACGGCGCCCGGCTGACCGGTCGTCCCGAGATTGCGACCGCGGCTCAGTTCGCGCTGATCGACGCGCTGCGCGGGTACGCGGACGAGCGCGGGGTGACGCTGGCGGAGGTGGCGATCGGCGCGCTGCTGTCACGCGAGGTCGTCTCGTCGGTGATCGCGGGCGCGACCAGGCCCGAGCAGGTCACCGAGAACGTGCGAGCCGTCGGCTGGGAGCCCGACGACGGCGACCGCGCTGCACTCGCCGACCTGCTCGCCGCGACGTCGGCCTAGACAGCGCCGGCCCGGCCAGATCAGCGCGACAGCGGCCGGAGCAGATCCGCTCGCATCGGCTGCAGGAAGCGCCGCTCCCCTTCGGCCTCGCCAGGTTCGCCGAGCCTCGCGAGCGCCGCTCCGAGCTCGTCCTCGCGCGCATCGAACATCGCCGTGCGCTCGGGGTCGACGCTGACGACGCGAGCACGGAGCGCCGCCAGGCTTGCGACCGTGAGCGCGACGTCGTATTCGACCGTCGTCGCGCGGTCCAGCCCGGCGCTCGCGGCATCGCACAACGCCCGCGCGGCCGCCTCGCGGACCTCGATTTCGTCCTCAACCATGCTGACCAGCTCGAAGTAATCGCCCTCCGCGAGCGGCTCGACCACGTACACGACGCCGCCCGGTCGCGACACCCGAGACGCCTCGCGCAGCGCCGCGGTCTGCTCGCCGATCGGCACGTGGTGAAGCGTGCGCATGAACACGGCAACGTCGACGGACGAGTCCGGCAGCGGCAGATCCTCTCCACGCCCGACCAGGTACCGGGCGCCGCTGCTGCCGTCGTCGGCGATCGCGCCCGCGAGCTGCTGCTCGGAGATCTCGACCCCGACCATCCGCGCGCCGACTCCCGTGAGCGCGCGCACAAGCGCGCCACCGCCGCAGCCGATGTCGACCACGTCCTTGCCGGCGGGCGCCACCAGGCGCTCGAGCACGCCGAGGTCAGTGTCCACGTCGCGCGCCAAAGCGTCGCTGAGCTTACGGGCCAAAGCGTCGTTGAGATTAGTGGTGCGCCCGAGGAGGCGCCGTCGTGAAGCGCGATCCGGCGGCTCGGGGCCGGGCTGGGACAGGCCCGTCTCGTAGGCGCTAGTGCATCGCGTTCATCGAGCTCATCGCGTTCATCGCCGCGTGGGAGCCCGGGACCACCAGCCCGGGCACCGAGTGCGGCGCCGCGACGATCGCGACGGATAGCACGAGCAGGATCGCCGCCGTGCCCCAAGTTGCGACCCGCCGCCACGGGAGCATCTTCTCGAGCGCGATCAGCGCCGCGACGAGCGCCATCCAGACCAGGCTCATGACGCCGAGCGCGAACAGGGCGGCCATCAGCGCCCAGCAACAGCCGATGCACCACCCGGCGTTTCGCGAGCCCATCTCGATCGCGGCGAGCCGGCCATCGCGCCAGCTGCCGCGCAGGAAGCCGATCGGGCTGCGGCATTTCCCGAGGCAGACGGCTTTGAGCGGCGTCAACTGGTACGCGGCCGCGAGTGCGAGCACGCCGCCGGCGATCCAGCGCCCGGCGCTGTCCCAGGCAAGATCGGCGCCGAACAGGCGACGGCCAAGCTCAAACAGCCCGTATGCGACCAGCCCGACGGCGCCCCAGACGACAAGGTAGGAAGCGGCGAACAACATCGGCCGGTCCATTCCGCGGTGGCGGGTCATGGCCCTGTAGAGCGCGACCGTTGGCGCCAGCGAGGGAAACATCATCGCGGCCATCATCACGATCCAGACGCCGACGAACCAGCCAAGCGCGCCGAGCGCCGTCCCCGGACCGGCGTCCATCCCGGCCATCCGGTCGGCAGTCGACCACCATGCGGCCGCGGCGAGCGCGAGCAGGAGCGCTACAAGCAAAAGCTGCGTCCTTACCGCTCCGAAGGCGGCCGCGAGCTCGCGCCGCTCAGAGCCGCGGGTGAGCACGACCGGCGCTCTCGCGGCGCTCATACCGAGCCTCCCTCGACATCGGCCCCCTCCAGCCTCCGTGTCATCTCAACCTCCCAGGTGGCGCGAGCGGCAACGCCGATTGTCGCAAACCAAGGTCGGCCGCCGAGCGGGTGGTTGCCGGCCGGCGTCAATCGTTGAGCGGGTTGAGATGCTC
>DATNKY010000428.1:0-2405 GCA_035603155.1 Solirubrobacteraceae bacterium | reverse complement strand
ACTGCGCCTCGCATGGCCCGGGCCGGCGTCCGCGGTCACAATCGCCCCGCCGGCACCCGCGAGCGCTATCACCGCGGCCGCGATCGCGGCACCACCGAGCGAGGAAGCCGCGCCGGCCGGGTCGGGAATCGATGCGGCGCTCTGCACCGATTGGAGCGTCACCGGGTGCGCGCCGGTCCGGGCCACGACGCGCTTGGCCCCAGAGCCGGTCTGCGCGATCGCACGCTTGGTACCGGAGCCGCCCCGCCACGGCCAGCGCCAGATGCCGAACGGCAGCAGGGCCGCGATCTTGTCGGCGACGCTGCGAGGCTTGAGGAGCGACTTGTCGACGCCCGCGATGTTCGCCTGCAGTCGGCATGGCTGGCAGTGAGCGAGGTGGCGCGCGAGCCGCCGGCGCTCGCGGATCCCGAGCGAGCGCGCCGTCAGTGCGCGACCGCCGTCGATCATCGCCTGGACTTCCCCGCAGCGGCGCCCGCTGGCTAGCTCGTCGTACTCCTCGGCGAGCTTGCGGCGGGCGCGGAACAGCGAGCTCTCGACCATCTGACGTGACATCCCGGTGCGACGAGCGATCTCGTTGTAGGGCAGGCCCTCCAACTCCCGCATCACGAGCAGCCGGTGGTGGCTCTCGGATAGGCCGTCGAAGGCGCCGCGCAGATCGGCGAGCCGCTGTCGGCTCTCGACCGCCGCGGGCGGGGTGGGCCCCAGCGACCGGAGTGCGCGCCGCCCGCTGATCAGCTCGTCGTCGGCGTCGAGCGAGACCTCATCGGTCCGCCGGGCACGGCGGTGCTCGTCGATGCAGGCGTTTTTGGCGATCTCGTAGATCCATGGCTTGAAGGCGATCGGCTGGCTGGTCGCACGCATGCGTCTCAGCGCCGACATGAAGGCTTCCTGGGCTATGTCCTCGGCCCGACCGTGGTCATGAACGCGACCGAGGATGAACAGGCGGATCCGCTCCGAGTAGCGCGCATACAGCTCCTCGAAGGCGCGATCGTCGCCGGCGCGCGCCGCCTCGATCAGGTCCGCCTCGCCGGTCAGCGCGCCGACCGAGGGCGTATCGAGGATCAGCGCCATCTGGCGGCTCCTACGCACTGAACGCCGTTCTGGATCACTGCCTCGCTCGACGGTGGAGCGGTTATTTCAGCGCTATGCGGCATTGCCTCCGGCCCGACCTTGGCTCTTGTTCGTCATATACCCGTTCTGAGGCCGACGATCACCGATCCGCATCAAAGCGCTCAATTCCCGTTGCCCCCGTCCGGCGGCTAGGTCATACTTCAGAGTCTTCCGTGAACGGCAAAGGAGGATTCCACCGATGGCAAATCACCTGACGCCCACCGAGCTCGCACGGGAGGCCGGCTTGGAACGGCGCGACGTGATCGTCAAATGCGTCGAGCTGGGCGTCCCGATCTTCAACGGTCGGATTGACAAGACACTGTTTCTTTCGAGTCTGCGCGAGATACCGAGCCCGCAGCCGGTGCAACCGCAGGTCGCCGGCGCGTAGGCCGGATCACCGCAGCAGATTCAACATCGCTTGCAGCGGGATCGGAGCCCGCAAGGAAAGGATTCGCAGGAGGCACGGAAGGATTCGTAGAACGGGCGCAAGCGCGCCGGTCGCCGGACCGTGGTCATTGCTCTGCAGAGTGACGGAGGAGCGGGGTGGGGTCGCCTCGTGCTCCGCGGGATGGCATTTAATTTGTCCGACCGCAGCTTTCGCCGGTCTGGGCGGTTACATACGTTCGGATGCTGCGTATCGCATCACGCCTCGCAGCGCTGCTAGCCGTGGGAGCTCTGCTCGCGGGCACCGCGAATGGGGCATCGGCGCGATCCCCACGCGCGAGCGCGTCCGCGCTGCGATCGCTGGACGGCGCGCTCAACGTGGGAATGAAGGCGGTCGGAAGGTTCAGCGGCGCTTACGTGGTCGACCTGACCAACGGGCACGTCCTGTATTCCAAGAACGCCCGCATCGCGCGCCTGCCCGCTTCGGTGGAGAAGCTCTACACGACCTCGGCGGCGTTGAGCGAATTCGGGCCCGACGCGACGCTGACGACCTCGGTGCTCGGGCTCGGGCAGGCTCGTGCCGGGACGTACACCGGAACTCTGTACCTGCGCGGCGGCGGCGATCCGACATTCGGCTCGGCCACCTTCGACGAGGCGAACTACGGCACCGGCGCGACGGTCCAGCAACTGGTGGCCAATCTGATCGCGGCAACTCAGATCAAGAAGCTCAACGGGCCGGTGGTCGCCGATCAGTCGATGTTCGACTCGCTGCGCGGCACGCCCGCGACCGGGAACGCGCCGTCGACCGAGGTCGAGGGCGAGCTCGGCGCGCTGACCTTCAACCGCGGCTGGGCGAACAGCGACGGCACCGCACTCGTGGCCCATCCAGCGCTCCAGGCAGGCCAGCAGTT
>DATNKY010000313.1:0-13722 GCA_035603155.1 Solirubrobacteraceae bacterium | reverse complement strand
CTAGCGAGATTTCTGCAGATGACCGACAGCGGGACATGCGCGTCGCCAGCGACCGCCCTATGGCTAGACAGGGCTCGGCGCGCGCGTTACCACGCGCTTCCCGCACTGAACAGTCGCCTATGTCCGATGGCTCCAACCTATCGGCCTCAGGGTCAGTCGTGAGCGGCGCGCGCACCCGCGAAACAGCTTATACAAACCACCGATCATTTCGCAAAGGGAGGTGACAAGGATTATGCTGCGTTTTAGTAAGCACCTGGGCTCAACGTGCTCGGATTCGTCGAGCGTCGTACTCACTCCCGGCGGCACCACGTCCTGCCCGACATGCTGCTGTTCCTGTTCCTGCTGTTGCTAATCAGGCATCCCTAATTCCGGGTTTCACGCACGCTTTAGCGGTTGCATCGTTGCGGCGCGCTGCCCTGATATCGGTAAATGGAGACTCCCTATGGCTAACAAGCAGTTGAAGGCTAAATTGATCTTCTGCAGTGTCCCAACCAAGAACTCTCCGGCTGCGCGCCAGTTCTATGACGCCCTATTCGGAGGCGAAGACTTCGCGCGGAGCCTAAATGAACAGGTCGAGTCCTACTATCGGCCGATCAGCCAGGATGGCCTAACCCTGACGATCTCCGCTCGCCAGAACGAGCGCGAGTCGATCACTTGCTTCTTTGCAGTCGACGACTTGAGCGCGACTGTGAGCCAGTTGGAGGCATTGGGCGGCCAAGTGGTAGTGAAGCCGACACCGGTCGCCATCTCCGGGCCGCCGGACGCTAAGAAGGCTTTCGGCCAAGTGCTCGAGGCTGAGAATGTAAAGCCCCCGAACGACGCCGGCACCTTCGCCGGGATGCTCGACCCGGACGGCAACTATCTCGCCCTCATGCAGTTGGACAGCTCGACGCAGCGCATCTTTCACGCCCAACCAAAGGAGCGGACGCTGTCGGAGTCCCAGGTTGCGGCGCTCGAAAATTGGAAGGAACACGGCGACCCCGCGATGCGCTAAGAATTTCTCCCCTCGCGGCGCTCCTCGTGAGCGCCCGACGGGATGCCTGAGCGATCCGCGGTACAACTCGCGCCCTGTCACTCCTCCACATCGGGAGACGCTAGATGGCGACCGACAAGCCTGCTCGCACCGAGCTGCCGCTCGAGTACTTTTTGGAAAACGAATATCACCCTCTGATAGAGATCTTCCATTGGGGTGCCAACTTAGCTGGCTCGGTGTACACAGACACGACGGCCGTCGTGCCTCCGGAGGCCGCATACTCGAGCGCGGCCATCTCTCGGACCCACCTCCTCAGTCAGGAGTTCCTGCTCAATTACAAGCGTAGTTCCCTGGACCTCGGCCTCCCGATCGGCGTCTCGGGCTACTTTGGGTTTCCGGCGCGCGGTAGCCTGGCACTTCGGCACCTCTCGGACGAGGAGGCCCAGGACAATCCGGACGAGATCGTCCGCCTTCCTCCCTATCAGCATGTCAACGCTTCACTCGGCGTCACCATCCGCGCTCGGCGCAGTGTGCGAGAGTTCACCGGCAAAACCATGCGGCTACAGGATCTGGGCACCCTTCTCTTTTACGGCAATGGCGTGACGGGAGATATGGGCATGATCTCGGACGACGACCAGTGGCCCACATATTCTCTTGGCGATCCCGATTTAGCCAATACTCGTGCCGCGTCGTCTGGCGGCGGCCTAAACCCGATCTCCCTGTATCTCGTAGTGCGCAATGTCGAGGCCCTTGACGACGGCGTCTATGTGTATTTGCCTTTCGCACACGCTCTCAAACGCATCTGTACGTTCACGGAGGAGCAGCGCCAGGAACATCTCGCCTTAGGAGCCAGTTGGGGCCCGAACATCGAGCCAGCGACGGTGAATGTAGCACTCTATTACGTCTACAGCGTCTATGAAAACTCACGGAAGTACGGTGATCTCGGCTTGATGTTCGCTGTCGTTGAAGCAGGCGAGATCGCGGCGCACATTCACCTCGTCTGCACGGCGACGAACATCGGGTCGTCGGACTTGGGTGGCTGGGAAAAGGTGCAAACTGAGCGATTTCTCGGTGTTGACGGTCTGTCTAAGCAATTGGTGCATGCGACCGTGATCGGAATGCTCTAAAGGTCATTCTTGCAAGCCGCGAGCCGCGTAGGTCTGTGCATTTATCAACCCACGCGGCGTGGGCCAGCGGTGCGTCGGCTCTCTAATCTGGCCCATACGGCCGCGCTTACAGACACGTGCTACGGGAGGAAATATGAGTGATAGCTCGCCTGCGACCGATACGCAGGAATCCCTATTGCTGCGCGACGACGTCCAAATCTACTACAACGGGGATGATGAGCTCCGGCTTCGCAAGGGGGTCTGGAACTTCGAAGAAGCGATTCTCACGTTCGAAGGCCTCGGGCCGCGTCACAAGGAGTGTCTAGTCACGGTGTTCGGCTTGCTGCAGGACGGTCGTGCCGTCGACACCGCTCATCTCCCTAACGAACACTTGCTTACACAGCTCGAGCAAGACGAAGTCGCTCAAACACTTGATGCATTGCGTGCTCGCGACTATGTGGGAGCGGCGGCCGGCGCCGACGGAACGCAGTTTCTCAACCAACTTCTGGGCGGCACCAGCGACTACGCGGCGAACACGGTTTCGGACGCCCGCCCCGTATTGTTCTTTGCCGACACCCAATCGGTAAACGACTACGCGGTCATGCTGGCGGGTGAAATCGGCATGCCTCTTAAAGTCATGCCGCGAGAAGAGTTCAAGGCCGTCGCCGCGATGGATTTGACCACGAAGTTCGAGGCCTATGGCACCCGGAAGGACCTCGAGTCCCTCCGCGCGATTGTCGAGCCCTTTAGCTGCATCGTCGGGTGTATCGAGCGGCCCCACATCATGTTCTTGCGCAATCTCAACCGAGCGCTCGTGCATACTTCGCAGGCGCTGAGCCTGAGCCTCTTGGATGGTCCGTTCACCACCGTCTTCACGATCAAGCCCCCGGAAACCGGATGCTTCGAGTGCTTCGAGCAACGCCTCCTCGCACGTATGGAGGAAATGCCCCAATATCGGCAGTTTGTGGCCCAAACCCGGAACCTTCCCAGGTTCGACACCAAGATCCGCGCCAGCCCACTGATGCATTCTCTCGCCGCGCAAGTGCTCTTTGAAGGACTTATGGTTTCTCAAATCGGCAAGGCGAAGTTGGCGGGACGGGTGTTGAATACCTACGTGCCCCTTATGGAGATACAGGTTCAGCCTCTGCTGCGCGTCCCCTTCTGTCCGGCATGCGGCTTCGTCGCCGAAGCTCGGATGGACGAGATGTATACGTCGTCCAAGAAGATCATCGATCGCGTGGTCGATCGGATCGCCCTTGTGGACAACTAAGACGATGCATGACTCCGCGGCCTACTGAGGAGGACGGCTCCATTGCTACGGTTTTATCCGTCAGACGTGCACGTAGTAAACGACTTCAGGCGACTGTGCGGTCAGCACTTCGGCATCGCGGAATCGCAGATTATCCAAGTGACGCAAGTCGCCCACGCGCCCCGTCTGCACACAATGACGTCCCGATTGCCCAACTATCACAAGATCCTGCTGGGCGAACACGCAGAGATTCAATATCACCTCGCCGGCTACGGCGTCTACAGGGAGGAAGCACTCATACGCCTGCTGGGCGAGGCGATTGAGCGGTACGCCCTGATTACTGCGGCGACCGCAATCAGAAGCAGGCTGTTCAAGGCCAGCTACAACGATCTGAAGTCCGAACCAAATGTGATCCCGTGGGAATTGATCAAGACCTTTAGCGATGCGGATTACGCCAACATGCGCGGGAAGCTGGTTTTCCGCAACATAACCCCAGCCGATCAGATCAGCTGGCTCTGGTGTCCGTCGCTCGTCAAGCCCGGCGAGGATGTTTGCGTTCCGGCTCAGTGTTTGTTCACGGGTGTGCGGTTCGAAGACGAGATCCCATTCATGACGTCGTTTTCCAAAGGGTGCGCCAGCCACACTGTGCCGAAGCTCGCACTTCGCACTGCGCTTCTCGAGGCGGTCGAGGCCGACGCTCTCATGATCCGCTGGTACACGCTTGGAAAAGCACGGCGCGTCATCCCAGATGATCCGACGTTGGAAGCTATGCTCGCCGAGATATTCGCCGATCTCGACGTCGAGATTGTTCCCTACGAGTTCACGATGCCGGGGATGCCGGGTCACACTCTAGCCGTCGCGGTGCTTAGCAAAGCGGGCGACCGACCGACCGTCTTGCTAGGAACCGGCGCCGGACTCAACCCCGCCGCGACACTTTATAGAACCTTGATCGAGGCCGTGGCCATCTTCTATATCGGCTACAACGGCCCGGCACTGGCGCCGCGCGATTACCTCACGGACATCGACGCACACAGCCACACGAACCTGGATAGCAACGTGGCCTACTGGGCCGGCGCCGACGACGCTGATAACAAACTCGCGACTATGAGAGACATGGTGGAGGGCGAGGTCCGACTCAGCGAGCTCCCGAATTATCAATCGACGATTGACGAGGAGCTCAGCTACATCCTCGACGCGTTACGTCCCGTATCGGACTACGCCGTACACCTCGACATCACGCCTCCTGAGCTCGAGGGTGCCGGTTGGTCGGTAGCCCGTGTCTTCTTTCCGGAGCTGGTGCAGGTATCGCTTCCGTCCTTTCCATACGGCGCGCATCCCAGGCTGCTTCAATTTGGCGGGATTCGGAATCGCTTACCTCATCCCTCACCCTGAGACGGTTTTACTCGTCCTTGCGAGCGTCTATCCCGTGGGCTTCTGTGCGAATATGACCGCGCTTATACGGGGCCCGCGTGGCTTCGGGCAGAGCCGATCGCTCAGTGGTGATCTCGTCGGCTTCGTGGTCGGGTACGTCGTCATTGTGCTCGTTGTTGCCCTCGTGCGCCCGCAACAGGTTTTGGCCTTCCACGCTCCGACGTTCCTGCCGCTCTTCCTTCTTGCGCCGTTCGTAGGCCTCGCCTGCATCGGTTTGGAGTACCTCGTCGGAGTCCTCCTCATCCTGATGCGGACAGGGACGCTTGTGACCCGAGTATCGATCCATAGCAGCTACTCTCGCTTTGCGCGGATAGCTACCAGGGATATTTTGAGCATCCTGGCGCTCGTGGTCGGGGAGGAGCTGATACTTCGTCAGTTTCTCTACAAGCTCTTGGCGACTGATCTTTCCCTGGCGGTGTGGCTCGTCATTCTCGTGTGCGCGGTCGTCTACGCGGTGAATCACCTCAGTTTTGGCGTGTCGAGTGCTGTCTCCAAGCTGCCGAGTGGTCTGCTTTACGTCTTGCTCTTTTACGTTTCTGGTTTGTCAGTCGGCGTTGTGATCATCGCTCACGCGACGCAGAACTTGACTCTGCTGCGGTTATCCCGAACGAGATGAGACAATGGCCAATGGGGTCAGCTTAGGCGTTTTCTTGATTCTCGTCACGGCTGCTTCCGTGTTTTGGGGAAGAGTCAACCGACTCGGCTATAGCCGGGGCATCACTTCTCTTGGTCGTTTCATCATGAAGTACTCGAAAATGCGCGCGGAGCTCGTCCAGAGCTACCTCGTGTGGTCCATGTATTTGCTGACGGGGCTCGTTGCGGCGCTTGCATTGCTGACCGCGTACCAAGTAAATCTTCTCCACTACATCCCTCTAGCTACAAAGTACTTGCCGGTCATCCCGCTGGCCTTCATCGCGCAAAATTCTCTGACCGGTTTGATGATGCAACTGTGGCTCGTCTCGCGGCCGACGAGTAACGTCTTCTCGGACCTGACCAGCATTCCCTGGGTCAGTTACACCCTGATGATGCCTCGCGTCATGCGTATGATTTCACCTCTAAGCGCCGCCATCGTTGAGGAGGTGTTTTTCCGAGGGGCTGTGTTTCTGATCCTTATACATAAGTTCCCGGAGACCGGCGCTTACCTTGCGATATTTGTATGCACAGCCTTATTTGTGTTGCAGCAGGTGTTACAGACGGACACGATCGGGCAGGCAGTGATCTTTGTGGTCGGGTCGACGTCGATTTCTGTCGTCGGTTGTATCACGATATTGTACACGGGTAGTTTTCTCCCGACACTGTTGTGCCATGCGGCATATTCGGTTGTTTACCTTCAACTGGGAAGGACGATGCGGAAGATGCCCAATAGGATTCCGACCAAGCAGGGGTCCACCACGAAGGCCGCCTACCCGACCTTTTGAGGACGGTGAACGCGCGTGTGACCCAACACATTTCGCATGGCCGCGCTGGTTCTGGAACAGTCGACCGCGACTAGCACGTCATGCCAGAACGAAAGGATTGGTCATGATCGAGAACCAATCCCGACAGCGGCGGGTTATTTACAATCCTGCCGCGGCCGACTTCCAGCAAAATCCATTTCCAAGCCTACGCAACCTGCGGGAATACGATCCTGTTCATCTCACACCGCAAGGATGGCTATTAACGCGCTACAGCGACTGTGCCGAGGTTTTGGCAAGTCGGGACTTTGGGATGCGCGGCATCGAGGATGTACTTCGTAAGCAAGTGGGGCCCGGCCCAGCGTTTGAGTTCATCGCCAACCGCTTCCATTCGTTAGATCCTCCGGAGCATACGCGCCTGCGTTCCCTTGCCGTCACGGCGTTTTCTGCGCGAAGGATTCAGGAGATGCGGGCGCATATCGAGGAGCTTGCTGAACGCTTGCTTGATCGCGTTGGGCCCGATACATCGTTTGACCTGGTCGAAACGCTTGCTTATCCGCTTCCATCAGCGGTGATCGCGGAAATGCTCGGGACCCCGATGGGAGAGCGGGCGCAACTCAACGCGTGGACCGAGCGGATTCTGAAACTGCAAGGCAGTCCGCGGCGTGACAAGTTGACGTTAGAAGAGGGCAACGAAGCCGCCCGGGACTTTATGGCCTACATGCGAGATTTCATTGAAACTCGGCGTGAGAGACGCGGTACCGACCTACTGACCGCGTTGATTGCGGCTGAGGAACAGGGAGATCGCCTAACAGCAGAGGAGATCGCCGAGTGCGTTGTCTTTCTCTCCAACGCCGGTTTTAGCACGACGCGAAACCTCATCGGCAGTGCGGCTATAGCGCTTCTAACGAATCGTCAACAGTGGGAATCGCTCGTCAACGATCCATCTTTGATCGGGGAAGCGGTGGCGGAGGCACTGCGCTACGACTGCTCCCTGACCAGCACACCCCGTTTCGCCCGCCAACAGACGATCGTCGGCAACAGAAAGCTCGCTCCAGGAGCAGCTGTTTTCTGCTTGCTCAATGCAGCCAACCGTGATCCGGAGCGTTTTCCCGACCCCGATCGGTTTGACATCATGCGGGCCGATAAGAAGCATTTGGCCTTCGGCGGAGGTATTCACTTCTGTCTGGGCGCGCGCCTCGCGCGTCTACAAATCGAAATAGCACTGAGCGCTTTAGTGCGTCGGTATCCTCGTCTTCGATTGGCAGGGGAGAGGATTGAGTGGCGCGCCGGCTTGTATCGCGGCCCGATAGGGGTCCCGGTTGTTACGCGCTAACGCGCCGGTCGGCAGCCATGTGGTCGGGCTGAGACAAGAGGGCCCTTTGCGGGGCGTTTGTTAGTGGGCGGTACTGGGCTCGAACCAGTGACCTTCTGCTTGTAAGTTCGACATGATGCACGCCAGGAGCGTGGCTAAGCGAGAGGAGGGCTCTATTCGATTGCCATGACGACGATTGTCGCGTCGTCCTCGAGCGGCTCGTGCCAATCGTCGGTGATGGCTTGTTGGATGGCCATCGCTGTCGACCCTGCGGTCGGGTTGTCCGCGCGTTCGAGTGAGCGCTTGAGACCGTCCACACCGAAGGTCGCTCCGTCGTCTGTGTGCCGGTTGATCACTCCGTCGGTGACGAGGATCAACCGTTCTCCTGAGCGCAGCTGGCGACGAGTCAGCGTGAAGCGCTCGCCAGCAGTCCCGATGCCGAGCGGCGGGTGCTCGGGCGCCTTGAGCTCGTTGAGAACCCCGTCGCGGTCGACTAGGTAGGCGTTGGGGTGGCCGCAGTTGACCCATGTCAGGGTGGCGGTCGCAGCGCGCCAGCGTGCGACGAGTGCGGTGACGTAGAAGTCGGGGTGGTCAAGACGCCTGACGGTTTCGTCAATCGCGGTCAGCGCACTCTCGAGGTCCTGGCCGCTGCGCCGCGCCGCACGTAATGCCCCCAGAGCGGCGGCGCCGAGACCGGCCGCGGTTGGGCCGGTGCCCATCGCGTCCGCGATCGCCAGCCAGGCCCCGTCGCGGTTCTCGACGAAGTCAAACCAGTCGCCACCGACCTCATAGCTGGGTACCAGCACACCGGCTAATTGAGCGCCTGCGATCCGTGCAATTCGAGGCGGGAACAGGTGCTGCTGAACCTCCGCGGCCGCGGTGGTCGGCCGCCGACGCTTGGCAGCCTCGATCGAGTCGGTGTAGTCGTTGGCGAGCTCGAGCGCGGCCGCGCCCTGCTTGGCGATGTCTGCAAGCGAAGCCAGCGGCGTGCCGATGCAGAGCAACAGGCCGGTGACGCGGCCCCGCAACCAGAGTGGTTCGGGGACGCAGGCCGGAAGATGGTCTTGGAGGGTTTCATAAAACCCGGGCAGACCCTCGGGCACGATCTCCGGACCTAGCGCCGGCGGGGCGTCGAGTTGCTCGGGGAACTCTTCGGAGCCTGCGAGTCGCACCAGATGAGAGCCGTCGATCTCGACCACGTATAGCGCGATCGGCACGCCGGCCACGCGCCTGGCCTCGGCCACGAGCTGATCGGCCACCAGGTGCGGCGGGACCTCATCCAGGATCCGGGTGACCTCCAGCGCCAGCGGCGCCGAACGGCCCAACCCCCCTGGCGCGCGGAACGGCAGTGTGCTGACCCGGGCGCTTGGCGCTCGCGGTCCGATGCTCGAGGCTGCTGTGGCCTCGGAATCGTCCAGCGCCTTCGCGAGCGCCTCGCGGGTCGGGAAATGCCGGTAGAGCGTCGAGCGTCCGACCTTCGCCGCCGCAGCCAACTCGGTCATGGTGACGCGTCTATCGCCGATCAACGCGCGAGCGGCCGCAAGTATCCGCCGGTGGCTGGCGACTGCATCAGAGCGCGTCAGCGCCTCTTCGCGGCCCGCGGCCTCAGTCTCTTGCCGTGTTTGCGCAGACTCGGCCACGGACGAGTTCTACCACGCATCGTCCGACCCGCGAGACAGTTTGTCCCAAATGGGGCGCCGTTTGTCTCAGCCGGGTTCATCTGAACCAACGGTCAAAGTGATTGGGCGGCGCTCGACGGGGTAGAACCGCGTAAGCGTCTCATTTTGATGGGACGAATCGAGTCAGTCGTTTCGATTGTTGGAGGTAGGGATGGGCGGCAGCGCAGCACCGATGACTCCTAGCGACCGTACTGGCCCGTCATCGAGCGATGGCGGTGCGCCAGCAAGCGCGGTGCCGACGAGTGACCGGCCGATCGGCGATCGCAAACCGGGACTCTCGCGCAAGTTGGCGATTGTTGTCATCGGGAGTAGAGCGACGCTTCTCGCGGTCGCTCCGAGCAATCGGGCCCGCTCGGCGTGACATCCCGGATCAGGGCGACGGGCCACCAGGACCTCAGCAGCGACCGACGGAGGCGCAATGACAGAGAACCAGGCTGAACGGACACCCGTGACTTCAACAAACGGAGACATCGCGACAGCCGATCAACCGCTCACTGAGCTCGTAAAGCAGCTCTCCGAACAGACGACGCGGCTCACGCGTCAAGAGGTCGAGCTGGCCAAGGCTGAGCTTGCAGCAAAGAGCAAACGCGCGGGGGTCGGCGCCGGGATGTTCGGTGCCGCCGGCATTTTCGGCCTGTACGCCGCCGGCGCGCTGACCACCACGGTCGTCCTGGCGTTGGCTACCGCGGTCACCGCGTGGCTCGCGGCACTGATCGTTGGCGCCGCCTTGGCGCTACTCGCGGGCGCGCTCGCGCTGCGCGGCAAGACCAAGGTTCAGCAGGCGGTGCCGGCCACCCCTGAGCAGACGATTGAGACCGTCAAAGAAGACGTCAGAGTGACTAAGCAGCGTGCCCAGGAGGGTCGTCGATGAGTCAAAGCGAAAAGAATGACCAGGCCACGGCGGCGCCCCAGAGCGAGTCCAAGGCTCCGGAGGAGATCCGCGCCGAGATTGAGCAGACGCGCGAGGAGCTGGGCGACACCGTAGAGGCGCTGGCGGCCAAGACCGACGTAAAGGCCCAGGCGCAGGACCGGGTTACCGCTGCCAAGCACGGCATTTCAGACACCGTCGCACAGGCCAGGGAAACAGCCGCCGCCAAGACGGAGGAGTTCGCTACAAAGGCAAAGCAGGCAACGCCGGACTCGGCTACCGCGAGCGCGGAGCAGGTGAGGTCGACAGTCCAGAACAATCCGGTGCCGTTCGTCGCGGCCGGGGGATTCATGCTCGGTCTGACGCTCGGCTGGCTGCTGGCGCGGCGATAAGCGATGGCCAGAAGCTCACATGGCCCCCGCGCGAGACCGCGCTCAGCGGAGCGCCCTGACGGGCATGCCACGAACGGCTCCGAAGGCAGAGCGGCCGACCTCGCGGCGGCCGAACGGCCAACAGATCTTCCCACGCCCGCGTGGGGCGGGGTGCTGAAGCGGACCATCAAGGAGTTCAAGGCCGACCATCTCACAGATCTGGCAGCCGCGTTGACCTACTACGGAGTATTGGCGATCTTCCCGATGCTGATCGTGATCGTTTCCGTGCTGGGTCTGATCGGTCACTCGGTCACCCAGCCGCTCGTTCAGAACCTGGGGTCGGTTGCGCCCGGCCCGGCGCGGACGATTCTCAGCAGCGCGATCCACAACATCGAGTCGCGTCAGGGGACCGCCGGGGTGGCGTTCGTCGTCGGACTGGTGGTGGCGCTGTGGTCGGCGTCCGGCTATGTCGCGGCGTTTATGCGGGCCTCCAACGTGGTGTGGGACGTCCAGGAGGGACGCCCGATTTACAAAACGCTGCCCGTCCGCCTAGGCGTCACCCTCATCACCGTGGTCCTGTTGACAGCCGGCGCGCTGGCCGTCGTGTTCACCGGCTCGCTGGCCGGCAAGGTCGGCGCGCTGATCGGGGTCGGTTCCTCCGCCGTCCAGATCTGGGATATCGCCAAGTGGCCCGTGCTGCTCGTAATCATCGGCGTGATCCTGGCGATCCTCTATTACGCCGGTCCGAACGTCCGCCAGCCCGGGTTTCGCTGGGTCACTCCCGGCGGCGTGCTCGCGGTCTTGATGTGGATCGTCGTGTCTGCCCTGTTCGCCCTCTATGTTGCGAACTTCTCCTCCTACAACAAGACTTACGGAGCGCTCGCTTCGGTGGTCGCGTTCCTCGTCTGGCTGTGGCTGACGAACACGGTGATCCTGTTCGGCGCAGAACTGAACGCGGAGCTCGAAAGAGCGCGCCAGATCATCGCGGGCCATCCCGAGGACCGCGAGCCCTACCTCCCGGTACGCGACGACCCCGACGACTGACTCAGCACTCGCATAACGATCTGAAACCGTGGCGAGAATGTTGGGACAGATCCGCTCGATTCCGCAAGCCCTAGATCGTCAGACGAGCCCGGCTCCTCGTACGAAGGCGGAGCCATCCCCCCGGGCCGGTCGTGGCCGGTCCACGCTGCTGTTTAGGTCGGCGACCCGCCAGGAGCGGCAGCCCGCGGCTGGGTTCTCACTGAGCGACAAAGCGGGTCTGTCGGTCGGACTTCGAGCCCACGCCTCGCCCACTCCCTCAAAGGCGCGGCCGCCGCTGTCGCATTTAGCCCGGAGCAACGCTCGCTCGTGGGTGCTCGACGTGTTGCTGCCGTGGTGACATTTCTGGCCGCGCGATTTGCGAGTCGCCTCGGCTGACCGCCGCATCCGGCCGTCCGTTCCCGGGACGAAGGTCGCGCTCGACCTGATGGCCGAGTCTCAGACGTGCATGCAGTTGCGCTGCGCAACCTCTGTTAGGCTAGCGCCCTACCACTGCTCGGGTGGTGCCAACGCGACGCAAGAAGGGGTGCTCGATGCATGTGCGTGTCGTCCGATTTACCGATGTGACCGCGGACCGGGTCAACCAGCTTCTCGCAGATATCGAGGCTGCTGATGGGCCACCCCCTGGGGTGCCGACCACAGGTCTGAAGATAATGTTCGACCAGGACCAGAGCACGGCGGTGGTGCTGCAGTACTTCGACACGGCAGAGGACATGGAGACCGGCGCTAAGGCGTTCAGCGCGATGGATCGCTCAGAGACGCCGGGGGCGCGCGCGTCGGTCGACATGTGCGAAATGAAGCTCGAGCTCGACGCGCCCTGACAACCCCGTCCGCGTCCGCTCAAAGGTTCGCCGACAGAACGAGGGCTGCGTCACCGGCCAGGCCGGTCGGGGTCGGGCTTCCGCTCCGGACCGGGATCATCAGAAGCAGCAGTGAAGATCTCGTAGCTGCTGGGGCGACCGAGCAGAAGTTTGGGCAGGTCTGAACGCTCGGATTGAACCGGACTGGGTAGTTGCAACGAGGTGTCCCGTCGCAGCCTGAGCGCGCTCGTCCTTTCAGGGCTCGCGATCGTGGCGGCGGTCGCCGCGGTAGTCGTGCTGGCGGCGGTCAGTGGTGTGTCGGTCGACCGGGTGTTCGAGCATTTTCGTCCGTGGTGGATCGTTGTGGTCGCGATCGCCGAGGCGGTGAGCTTTGTGCCGTACATGCTCGCCTACCGGCAGCTGACGCTGATTGCCGGGCTGCGGCCGCCGAGCTTGCCGGTGATCATCACTGTCGTCTTGTCGGGCTTTGGTCCGTTCGTCGTCGGCGGTGGCTTTCGGCTTGATCAGGAGGTGCTGATGAAGGTCTACGGGGACCGGCAGACCGCCCGGGTCCAGGTCGTCGGCCTGATTGCTCTGGAGTGGGCGGTCCTTGCACCGCTTGCCTGCCTGAGCGCGATCGTGCTTCTCATCACTGGTGCGGACGTGATGGGGTCGCTGCTGTGGCCGTGGGCGCTGTGCGTGCCTGTCGGGTTCGCGGTCGGGCTGTGGGTGACCGTTCCGGGGCGCAGCCTCTCGCCACTGCGGCGCTTCGGTCCGGTCGCCGCTGCGCTCGACGGTGTCGGGATGCTTCACCAACTGATCCGCGCTCCGGGCCGGACCTCGCCCGCGTGGCTGAGCATGACGCTCTATTGGGCTACCGAGATCGTCGCCGTCTACGCGGCGTTACGGATCTTCGGCGTCGACCTGAATCCAGCGCGCGTCGTGCTTGCCTACGCGACCGGGTATGTCGTAACTCGACGTTCGCTGCCGCTGGCGGGCGCGGCGATCACCGAGGTCCTGCTGACGTTCGCGCTGCACTGGGTCGGCGTGCCGCTCGGCCCAGCACTCGCGGCCGTCGCCACCTACCGACTCTTCAACCTGATCCTCCTCGCGATACCCGCGCTGCTCGCCAACCGACTGCTCGATCCGGCGCTCGCGCGATGAAGCCGACCACCGAGGTGGCCAACCGCGACCTCGCCGCAAGACCCCGTAGGCGCACTTCGCGCCCACGCCAGCGCCCGCGGTATGAGAGCGCCAATCGCCGGCCCGCCAATAAACACGCTAACCACTTCGCGCAGACACGCGCAGGTGTCCACCTGGCCGTGCGGAACGCCGGACGCCGCGTTCGTGCTCAGGCTGCGCGGCCGCGAGCGCGAACCGCGCAAGCTTGCCGCGCTTGCTGAGGTCAGCGAGCGCCTGATCGGGATCGACGGGACGCCCCAGACGTTTCGCTACATCGAGGCCGGCCGCCGCTGGGCAGCCGTCAGACGAACCG
>DATNKY010000108.1:0-6137 GCA_035603155.1 Solirubrobacteraceae bacterium | reverse complement strand
ACCGCGCACCGGGCAGACCTGCCTTGCGAGGTCTCGGACATTTGGCCTCCGCGGACGCGCATCCTTAGCCTCGGACGCAGAAGGCGACGAGCGCGCCTAGCGAAGCCTGCCGCTTCGTCGCCGAGGCAGGCACGTCGTCTGGACTGCTGCTATCGAAGGCGGCAAGGCCGAAGGAGAAGCGGCCGGCCACCAGCCCGCGGAGACATGGCCGGTCGTTCGTGAAACGGGCAGTTCTCCTCGAGCGGCCTTGACAACTGTCGCAAGTGGCCCCAAAGCAGGAGAATGCGTCGAGTCATCGTTCGGAGCCGAACCCGCGACTGGCCGCGGCATCATGTCTGTCGCGCAGGTCCGCGGGAGTAGCTGGCATCCGGCAGGGTGGGGTGATGTTTGCGTCCCAGTGGCGGGCCGATTACGGTAGTTCGGTGTTGGCTTGGGTGTCAGGATCGGATGGCTCGGAGACCCGTACTGCTCGCGTTGGATTCTGGACTCCCAGGCCACGACGGTTCCGGCGAATCGAACAGGCAGTTCGGTCATGGCTTATCGACGGCGAGCGGCTGGTCGCGTTCCTGCCGGGATCACGGCATCTCCTGGACGGCGATGTCGCCGTCAGACGGGTGTCGGATGCGGTCGTGGTCACCAGCAGCCGGCTGCTACTCGTGGGCCTGCGGCGCGGTGACGTGATCCTTGTCGATGAGGCGCCACTTGGCGACGTTCGCGTACTTAGCTTGCTCGAGCCGCGTCGCGGTCCCGATTGGGACGGGCTCGAACTGCTGGTCCACAGTCAGCGAGTGCGAGTTCGGGTACACCGGCCATGTGCACGGCGCGTTGGCGACGCCTGGATAGCGATGATGCACGCACGAGCCGACGCGCACTACGAGGCGGTGGGACGCCCGCGACCGGTCGAAGCGGCGGTGTGCGGGTCGGGCTTTCATCTGGTTCTTCGCGTCGAGGATTACCAGTTCCCATGGACGGAGCGCGACGAAGAGGAGGAGTACGACCCAGATGCAAACTGGTTGTACGTAACGGTCTCGGTCGAGCTGCCAGACGGACAAGAACACCGAACGGATCGCGATCCTTGCCTTGAAACGCTCGACGTTGAGAGGTTCATAGACGAACTGACGGTGCTCGTCCGCGAGCGGTCAGGAACGGCGGAGCTGTCAGGTATCGAAGCCGGATTCGAGTTGACGATCAAGCTCGCTGACGGGGAGGGCACGATCAACGGCTCGGTGGCCGATATGGGGTTTCACGACATCCCGACGGATCTGAGCCGCGTGCAGGGGGCGCTGGAGCAGTTCACCGCACTCGCCGCCGCATTCCCGACACGATCGCCGCTGACGCAATGATCGAGCACCAGCGAGGCTTGGTCTAGCCGTTTGGGGAAGTGGGGAGGGCCGCTGGCATAGCCTTCTCTCTGGATGGAGGAGTTCGAGGACAACGGTTACGACACACCGAAGGAGGCCGCGCGCGGAGACATCCCGCGCCAGTTTGTGCGGGTGCTCGGTGTCGAAAGGGACGGGGACACCACAAGGGGTTCGCTGCTGACCAATGAGGCTCCTCGCTTTGAGCCCTACCAGGTGGGCTGCGAGCGGCGCGACGGACGATGGTCCCAGACCGGGGTTCCGGGAACTTTCAGACAGGGACTCCCGATCAGGTCAAGGAAGAGGCGCGCCGGCAGGGCTGGCGAGGCCGGGTCCACCCTGACGTGACTGTCGATCCGGAGTAGTCGCACGCAGAGATCCGAGAGTGCTGCCTTGATCGAGCAACAGAAGCTCTTCCGCGTGCTCACCAGAGTTCTGCTCCGTCGCGATGGGGGCACTCTCGCTAAGAGAGCTGCTCTTGGCCGGGGGCAGCTGTCAAGTGTGCGGCGATGAGGTCGCTCGGGCGACGGCTTGGGGACAAATGAGGTCACGAAGCTGTGCTGGTTACCACGGGGCGAACATGAATGCCGAGTCTCGACCTGCATGCGTCGCGACGCACCTGATCGTCGCCAGATCCCGAAACCGTTGTGAGCCATCAGCCGGCGCGATCGTGGTGTGAGCTCGCCGATCCGGATCGTAAGATCGATGTGTGGTTTCCGGGTCCTGGATTTGCCTCAATTGCAGCGCAGATCACTCTGTTGCTGGCTTCGTGCACTCGAAGGACAGCGTTTGGGATCGGCGGGCTGCCGGTCGGCTGTCTCACCGCGGCGGTGGCACGCGCGGTGTCGTGCCCGTTCGTTCCCTCAGCCGTTCCCCCGGCGAGCAATCCCCAGTAGCCATGGGGGGTTTGGCGCCCTTCCTGCCGGTCTTCAAAACCGGCAGGGCGGGGAAGCCCCCCGCTTGGAAGGTTCGATTCCTTCGCCGCGTCGTAGACGTAAATCCCCGGCTCGGCGGGACGTTACGACCGTTGTCGCGCCGGAAGGGGGAATGGCAGACATGGGTCAGCGCCGCATCGTGGCTAGGCCGGCGCGAGCTGTGATTGCGCGGCGAAGCTCGGATCGGCCGGCTTCCCTTCACGCTCAGTCGCGCTGGCCAGGGCCGCGGCATAAGACCATTCGGTGCGACGCTCAGCGGTGACAAGGGCCCAGCCATCGCCCTTGCGGTTCATCGCGAGAATCCGCGCGGGGGCGACCGGGAGCTCGGCGGCGCGCGGCCAGACCGCGGCCGCGGCGGCGAAACCGTCCCACCGGGCCTCCAGCTCCTCGTCGCGGATCGGAGGGACCACGATCAAGGTCTTTGACAGCCGATGTGTGGCCTCCACGTGCTGGATCTCCCAGGCAAGTCCGGGGGTCGTCGCTGCTGCGGGGGCGCCGATGACGATCAGGCCGGCGCGGTCCATCCACTCATCAACCGTCTGCTGCCAGTCGTCGTGGGGCAGGTTCTCGCGCGCGGCGCCCAGCGGCGCGAGCTTCGTCCCCGGCGGATTGATCGCGACCACCGGGCCGATCTTCGAAAGGTGACGCGCAATGATCTCCTCAAAGGAGTCGAAGCGGTTGAGGCCCAAACGCTCGATCAGCGAGCCTCGGCCGAGCGTGGCCGAGCGGAGCCTGAGCCTGTCGTCGCCGAACGAGCGCAGATAGAGAACCATCGGCCGCTCGTCGCGCTCCATCGCCTCACGGGCCGATACGGCAGAGACCCGATGTGCGCGCCGTAGCGCGATCCCGGCCGCGGCCAGACAGCACGCAGCGCCCACCAAATACCACTGGCTGTTCGGGTCTCCGCCTGAGGCGGTCGCGCCCTGCGCGAGGTTCGCGAACGCAAACAGGCCAGCAAGTGCCGCGAGCGAGAACAGCGCCGTCGCCTGAACGCGATGGTGCCCGCTCAGCGACCAGAACGGGCTGATTCGACCAGCACCTCGCCGTGCTCGATACAGGCTGAGCGCCAGCGAGATCGCGATCCCGATCGCGCCGAGCTTGATCCTGTCGCCGAGCGAGTGCGGAAGCAGCGCGTCAACGATGAGGGCGGCGCAGGCGAGCTGGAGGACGAACAGAAGGATCGCCGTCCGCCGAAGCCGTCGTGCTCCGGCAGTGACGTCGATTGGTCCGCAGACGCTCGCCTCCTTGCGCCAGCGCAGCCGGCGGCGCAGCGGGTCCCGCCAAAAGGCGAACGCTTCGAGGAGCAGCACGTATCCCAGCGCGCCACCGAGCGCGTAGCCCGCGGCCGTGGAGGAGTCCACCCTCTGTGAGACCCCGCCGCCATAGTCGGCTTTCTCCTTCTTCAGCTGCTCCAACGCGAGGGTGTCCGCTGCCTCGAGGTTCTTGAGAAGTGATACCCGCGAGGATGTGCTGAACGAGACACCGAACAGCAACGACCCCCGGGCGAAGAAGATCGAGGAGGATCTGCTCGAGCCCGAAGACGTGGTCAGGATGCCGGTGAACCCGATCGACCCGGGAACCACCGATGAGGTCGTGAAGGGGACGAACCCGCGCCGTCGCATCCCGGCCTCCGTGGATCGCAGTCCTTCGACCGCCCAACTGGGCGTGAACGCCTCGGCCACCAAGACCCGGAGCGCCGTTGAGCTGCCCGGGAACGTCCAGGTACGAATCGAGGCTGGTGGCACGCCCGAGCCGACCTTCGGTTTGACTCCCAGCGCCTTGACACGGTCGACGCTCAGCGGACCGGAGCTCATCGGTTCGAGGACCGCGCCACGCGGAAGGTCGTGACCGTTCAGCAGCAGCGACGGCAGCGAAGGCGACGTCTGCTCGGCGCCCACCCCGGCCGCGCCGACGCCGATGACGAGCAGGAACGCCGTCCCCAGTCCTAGCAGCACACCCCGCAGCTTCTTGAACATTTGCCCCGAACCCATCCTCGCAAAGCATCGCGCGGGAGTCCAGGATTGGTGTGACATTTGTCACGTTCAACGTTCTCAAGAAGGACGAGCCCGACGCGCTGATCAGCGACTACCTCGCCGAGGCTGACCGGCTGCACACCATCCCGATGAGCCTGAACCCGTTCGAGCGCTACTTCCAGGCGATGTCATAGGCGATCACAGCCTGACGTTCGGCGTCCACGTCCCCGGCGCCGAGCCCTACCGAATCGGCGACGAGACCGGGACGAAGGCACGTGTTGGCATCTTGGTCGAGCTTGGTTGGTGACGCTCGGTAGGATCCGATTCGCCTTCGGTGAGCACTCCGCTTGCCGTCGCGAGCCATAGGGGGTTTACCTTGCGAAGATTTCTCCCCACTCCATCGATGGGGGTCGCGCTCGTCGCGCTCGTCCTCGCGGCATCGGGCGGTGCCTATGCCGCCGTCAAGAGCTCCTCGTCGACGATCTCGGCGTGCGTGCACCACACCGGCGGCGGACTGTACGTCGCGCATAAGTGCGCCCGTCGCGACGCGCGGTTGCGCTGGGACGTGACCGGGCCGCCGGGCAGCCAAGGGACGCAAGGGATCATGGGCCTACAGGGCCCGGCGGGGCAGCCGGGCGGGCCAGGCGTTCAAGGCGGGCGAGGCATTCAGGGTCCTCCGGGCCCGTTTGTGGCGACGCTGCCGAGCGGCAAGACGTTGACCGGTGATTACCGAACGACATCGGAGGATGGTGTGTTTGTCGCGGACACGCAGTCGTTCGAGTTCCCGCTGGCCTCGAAACCGAGCGTCAACTTCGTCGGCATCGGTGCCACGCCTCCCGCGCAATGCCCAGGAACCGCGAGCAGCCCGAAGGCCATGCCAGGCAACCTCTGCCTCTATGCGACGGAAGGCAGCATCAGCGCCACCGCGGTCAACATCTTTAACCCCGAGACCAACGAAGGACCCGACGCAAGCCCACGCGGATTCAGCGTTGCCGACGCCGACTCCGACACATTCAGCACCGGAAGCTGGGCCGTAACCGCCCCATGAGCCCACCCGGCGCTGTAACAACCCAAAGGCTTGGGCCGCTCGCGGCGTCTGGCGGTCTGCTCGAGTTAATCGTGGCGCGCCCCGTGCCACTGACTTTGAGCTCGGCGAGCGCTCAAGCGCTCGCGCGAGCCTCGACGCCGCGACATCAAGGAGAGTGAGCATGGAGCATCCCGTACCGAGATACTCGGTCCTGGCCTCGTCGTTCAATCAGCTCATCGACCAGGGGCACTCGATGCCAATCGACGAGACCAAGAGCCGTATCCACGATCATTCCCTGTTCGATCGTCTACGGGACCTGTACCCCGGCTTCGACGTATCGGTGTACAAGCCGGACGAGCTCCGGACGATCCTGAGCGTGTTTGGCTCGATCGAGCCCGCAAACCTGGGGATCACCCACAACGGCCTCGGGTTGTGTCTCGCGTACTGCATCGAGGTCATGCAATCGCCTGATGCGTACGCCGGGTTCGAAGACAGAGGCATCTGAGCCGGCGCGATTCCTTCGCCGCGTAGCACAGATCGCACGAAGGTCGAGGTTGCTAGATGCTCTGGCCCAGGTTCAGGAGCGCTTCGCGCGCCATCTCCAGCATCTCGGGATCGCCGAGCTCGCCCGCGAGGCGGTACGCCTTCTCCGCACCGTCCAGGTCACCCTGCTGCTCGAGCAGCGCGCCGAGGTTGAACATGCCGGCGACGTCGCCACGGTCAGCTGCACGACGGTAGGCCAATTCCGCGCCATCTAGATCTCCGTTGTTCTCCAGCAACAACCCGAGGTTGGAAGCAGCCGCCGCATGGCCCAGCTCGTCGGCGCTGCGATAAGCGGCCTCCG
>DATNKY010000133.1:0-2259 GCA_035603155.1 Solirubrobacteraceae bacterium | reverse complement strand
CGCCACGGTCACCGAGCGCGATCCGGCCGGCGGGCTGCCGCCGATCCCGGACCTCCGTGCCGACTACATCGCATTCGAGCGCGACTCACATGGACACGACGAGCCCGACCGCGTCGCGCTGCTGTCCGAGCTCGACGAGATCGTCGACTCCACCGACAGTCTCGCGAGGCTCGCGGGCTGGGAGGCGATCGATGACCCGGATTCTGGCGCTGTGAGTGACCGGTCCCCCGGGCGGTCAGACGCCCTAACCTGACCGGATCGGCTCTGGGCAGGGAGACGCCGCACAACCAAACCAACGTCAAAACGGGGGCTTTTAGATGATCTGCCCGCACTGCAATAAAACGATTCGCGAAGAGGAGCAGTACCTCATGTCGCGCGATCCCGAGGCGAGCTGGCCCGCGTGGGGCAAGTACGGGATCTACCTGCTGCTGTTCGTCTTCCTGGTCGGAGTCCTCAGTCTCCACTCGCACTTCTGAGCCGATTGCCGACGGCGCGTCCGTGCCGGCGAGGCGCGGTGCGGCCAGCGAGCAGGCGACCACCGCCGGTCGTGCCACTGTTCGCTAGGAGGCGACGGCGGCCCGTTGCGGAGACTCGACCCGGCCCGCGTTGCCCAGAGGCGGAATCTCGTCACAAGACTCTATTTTACACAGGCAAACTGCGCAGTCTGCCTTCCTACTCCCATGCTGGTTGCTCTCCAGGCTGACCGAACTGTAGGCGTCAGCGCGCGAGCGTCAGGTGCATGCTTTCCGTTGTGCCCCGCTGGCGAACACCCGACACGCCCGCCAGCGCCAGCGCCGTCTCTTTCAAAGGACAAGGACGGACAGGTGACCGTACCCGTCCGCCCTTGATTGGAGAGGGAGCTGTGACTCAACAATGCCATTACCCGCTAACGCGGATTCCTAACACGACCCGCAAAATTGTTCGGCGCGAGATCCCGATCAGCCGGCGGCGAGCCGCAGGCGGAGCCGCTCGCGCGCCCGGGCGATCGTCTCGAGCGCCGCGCCCCGGTCTCCCCAGCCGTTGACCTGCGAGTGGCGGTCGCGATCGAGGTCCTTGTAGATCGCGAAGAAATGGCCGATCTCTGCCCGCAGCTGTTCGGGCAGCCCGTCGAGGTCGTCGATGTGGTTCCAGGCAGGGTCGTGCAGCGGAACGCACACGACGTGGTCATCGGGCCCTTTCTCGTCCTCCATCTTGAACAGGCCGACGACCTTCGTGATCACGACGCATCCGGGAAAGGTCGGCTCGGAGACGCAGACGAGCGCGTCGAGCGGGTCCCCATCGGGCGCGAGCGTCTCGGGGACGAAGCCGTAGTCGGTCGGATACACCACCGAGGCCGACAGGAACCGGTCTAGCTTGATCGCCCCCAGCTCGGCGTCGTACTCGTATTTGTTGCGGCTTCCCTGCGGGATCTCAACTACGCATCTCAAAATCTCGTCGGTCATCTCGCCGTCCTCACCTGATCCGCCGCTTAGTAGTCGTGGCGCGCGAGCCGCAAGCCGCCGCGCTGCTCGGTGGCGCTGATCGCGCGAACGGCTGGAACCATCTCACTCGTGACGAGCCCGTGCTCGGTCGTCAACTGATCGATGATCGCGAACGACCGCGCGGTTCGCTGCGGCGTGTCGATCGTGACCGTGACGACCGGGACGTGGCGCCGGATCGCAAGCAAGCGGTCACCGTGCGGCTGATGGTTTCCGTGAAAGCCCCACAGCGCACGCAGCGAGGTGGCGCCCGCGCAGCCCGATGCGCGAAGGCGCCGCACGATCTCGAGGTGGAGCGGGCGGCCGTCGTGCATCTCGCTGTGCGAGGTGTGGACCATCAGCTTCTGCCACATCGCGAGCCCGTGCTCGTCGCTTTGCGGCAGCTCATGCGGCGTCGCAAGAAGTTCTCCGTCGCGCTTGCAGACGCGCACGCGTTCGAGCGTCACGAGCGGGTCGGCCAGCAGCCGACCCAGCTCTCGGACCACCGCCGCGATCCGCTCGCCCGACCCGACGGCGATGATCATCATCGGCACATCGGCGTTGCGGCCGAAGAACCTTGCGCGACGCCGCTCACCCCGGCTCGTCCCGTCGACGCCCAACAGCGCGGTCGCACCGGCAAGGCCTCGTCGATGCAGCAGGTCGCATACCGCGACGAACGCCGGCGCTCGCCCCACGCGCTCCTGGCGACCGACGTAGACGGTCAGCTTGGTCGCCTCCCCGAGATCACCCGGCGGGTGCAGCGATCCCGGATCGCCGTCCAGCAGCCGCGCGCGCTCGAGCG
>DATNKY010000204.1:0-11279 GCA_035603155.1 Solirubrobacteraceae bacterium | reverse complement strand
CCGGCGACGACCACGCCTGCGTTGTTGACCACCGCGTCGAGCCGAGCGGGCAGCGCGGTGTCCAGCGCGGCGACCTGATCGGGGTCGGTGATGTCGAGCGTGATCGTGCTGATCCGCTCTCCGGTCAGCGCCTCCCGATCTTCGGGACGGCGGAGCCCGGCGATCACGTCCCAGCCCCGATTCGCGAGCCAGACGGTCGTCGCCCGTCCGATCCCACGTGCAGCTCCGGTCACGAGCACTGACGGCATCGCGACAATCTATGTGACGCGCGGGTCGTGCGCGTGCGCGGGCCAACTCCGGCCCACCGGTGGCGGGCCCCGCGCGGCGGCGATAGCGTTGGTAGGACCCCGGCGTCACCATGTCAGCCACTCAGACCCTCACCCCCAACCGGACGATCGCCGCGCCCCGTCCCGCGCCGATGGACATCGGCCTGGTGGCCCGGATCGCCGGCGACGTACGACGTGAGCGCCGGATCCGCCGTCGCGCGGCGCTGCCGCCCGGGAGCATTGCGCCGAGCTTGACGCACACGCGGCGGATCATCTCCGACCCGCTCGGGCTGCTACTCGAGCACGAGCGCCGTTTCGGGCCCGTGTTCACACTCAGGCTCCTGCACGAACCCGTCGTGTGGGCGATCGGCGCCGAGGTCAACCATCAGATCCTGGTCAGCGACTTCGACGCGTTCCAGTGGCGCGAGGGCCGGTTCGCGGACCTGTGGCCGTTGCTCGGCGACGGCCTGCTCAATACCGACGGCGCGTATCACCGTAACTTCCGGATGCTGCTGCTGCCGGCCTTTCATCGCGAGTACATCGCGTCGCTGGCGGACACGATGATCGAGGAGGCGCTCGCGGCGGCCGAGCGACTGCGTGAGGGGCAGGTGATCGAGCTCTACCACTGGGTGCGCGAGCTGGCGCTGCGGATCGCACTCCGGGGTCTGCTCGGCATGGACGTGACAGGGGGGCGGGAGCAGACGCTGGCGGCGGCCTTCGAGGCGTCGCTGTCGATCCACGGCGAGCCGGTGCTGCTGCAGCTGCTGCCGGTCCCGGGGATGCCGCTGGCGCGGGCGATCGCCGCCCGGCGGACGCTCGACATCAGCGTGCGCGAGGAGATCGACGAGCGGCGGCGGCGAGGTGACCCGGGCAACGGAGTGCTCGGACTGCTGCTGAGCGCGACGGACGATCAGGGTCGGCCGCTGAGCGCGAGCGCGGTGCGCGATCAGGCAGTCACGCTGCTGTTCGCCGGCCACGACACGACCACCACGACGTTCACGTTCCTCGCCCTCGAGCTCAGCCGCAATCCACGGGCGCTCGAGGCGGTCGAGCAGGAGCTCGACACAACCCTGTCGGGGCGCGAGCCCGGTGCGGCCGAACTCGACGGCCAGGCGCTGCCGGTGTTGGAGCGTTCGCTAAAGGAAACGCTGAGGCGCTACCCGGCGGCCTGGGTCGGACCCCGCCGCACGACCCGAGACGTGACGCTCGGCGGCGTTCAAGTACCTGCCGAGATCGGCCTGCACTACTCCTCGTGGGTGACCCACCACCTGCCGCAGCTGTATCCGGACCCGTTCAAGTTCGACCCCGATCGGTTCCTGCCAGAGCGAGAGGCCGCGCTCCCACGCGGCGCGTACGTGCCGTTCGGCGGCGGCTCTCGGATGTGCCTGGGCAAACGGTTCGGCGAATACGAGCTGCGCGCGCTCGCGGCGGTCCTGTTGAGCCGCGTGCGGCTCGAGCCACTGTCACAAGCGCAGCCACGGGTCGTGACCACGCCCACGCTCGGGCCGAAGGGCGGGCTGCGGTTCATCGTGCGCGCTCGGTGAGCGAGCGCGGCCCCGCCGGCGCCATCAGAGTCCGGCGTGCGCCTCGCGAAAGCGCTGCTGGCGCGCGCGCTGACCGCAGGGCGAGTCGGCGTGCCAGCGCTGCGTGTTGGACTTGGTCGTGTCGTAGAACACGAGCTCGCACTCGGAACGCGCGCACCGACGCAGCCGCGCCGGGTCGACCGTCGCCAGCTCGTGGACGACGCGCCTGGCGAGGCTTGACACCAGCGTCGGATCTGACCATCGCAGCCGCTCGCGCAGCTCGCCTCCGTCGCTGACCTCGAGGTCGGCTCGCGCCTCGCTCGGCGCGGCCAGCTGGCTCAGCCGCGCGGCTTGCCGATCGAGAGGCCGGCGCTCGACGAGCGCCACGACCAGTGCCACGACCACGTCGTGCAGCTCTCGCAGCAGTACGAGGTCGGTCTCGGACACGTGTTCGACGCCGAGCCCGTGCTCAGCGCTTTCCACCGTCGCCAGCGGCCTGGGTTCGAGGCGCGGACCGCGACCGGGCTTACGCGCGACCTCGAGATTGGCCAGCTGCACCAGCAGCTCTGCAGCGTTCGTCATCAGACCCCGACGAATCTCCCGCGCGGTCGCGACACGAGCTCCGTGACCCTGCGCGCGTTGGGATGCTCGCCGTATTCGCGCAGTGCCGCATCCGCGTCCTCCCGCGACCGCCACTTCCCGACCACCAGCAGGTGCCCCGGATCGTCTAGATCCTCGATCAGCTGGTGTGAGAGGTAGCCGTCGAAGTCGAGCATGTCGCGCCAGATCGCCTCCGTCACGACGCGTCCCTCCTGGACGGCGTCGGGCGGAAAGTGCGAGTCCCAAACTGCATAGACCGGCATCGCGAGCCTCCTGGTCGGTTGGGTAACGGTCTAAATAAGAATAGACCATTGTTTACCCCGGCGATGGGCTGTGGCGGACGGCTGAAGCTGAGGTCAGCTGCGAGCGGCGAGTCGATAGCGAGACGGCGCCAGGCCCATCTCGCGCTTGAACGCCTTGCCGAAGGCGTACTCGGTGCTGTAGCCGACGCGTCCGGCGATTGCGTCGAGTTGCTCGGCGCCCATGGATGCCTTGACATCCTCAAGTTATCGAAATAACATTATTTTGATATCACTTCCTGCTGCATGGAGAACGTCATGGAGCCCTCAAACCCCAGGAGTCAACGAGCACACGAGCAGCGGCCCGCGCAGGCCTTTGCGTGCCCAGCAGCGGCAGCCGTGGCGCTCGCCGTGATCGGCTTAGTCGCGGTGCTGATCGCGTTCGGGCTCGGCAGCGCCGGGACCGGGTTGAGAATCGCGGCGGGCGTGGTCACGGTCGCGATCGTGCTCGTCGCTCCCGGGTTCGTGGTCGTGCAGCCCAACGAGTCGCGCGTGCTGATCCTGTTCGGGCGCTATGTCGGGACGCTCACCGAAGCGCGGCTCTGGTGGGTCAACCCGTTCACCGCCATCTGGCGCAAGACGATCTCGCTGCGGGTGCGCAACTTCCAGTCAGAGCGGATCAAGGTCAACGATGCGAGTGGCAACCCGATCGAGATCGCGGCCGTCGTCGTCTGGCGCGTCACCGATACCGCCAAGACGGTGTTCGATGTCGAGGACTTCCGGCAGTTCGTCGTCGTGCAGAGTGAGACCTCGCTCCGCCACCTCGCCAACCAGTACCCGTACGACGACTACGCGCGGGAGACGATCTCGTTGCGCGGCCACACCGACGAGGTCCGTGAAAAGCTCCAAGCGGAGCTTGGAGAGCGGCTGCAGACCGCCGGCGTCGACGTCCTCGAGACCCGGCTGACGCACCTCGCGTACGCGCCCGAGATCGCCGAGGTCATGCTCCGCCGCCAGCAGGCCGAAGCGATCCTCGCCGCACGTCGCACGATGGTCGCCGGCGCCGTGGGCCTCGTGCAGATGGCGCTCGGGCAGCTTGCCGACTCGGACCTCGTCGAGCTCGACTCCGAACGCAAGGCATCGATGGTCGCCAACCTGATGGTAGTGCTCTCCGGTGACCATTCCCCCACCCCGGTGATCAACACCGGCTCGCTCTACAGCTGACGCTGATCGGGATGCCGGAGAGCAAGCGCTTCCTGCTGCGCCTCGATCCGCGCCTGTTCGAGGCGATCCGCCACTGGGCCGACGACGATCTGCGCAGCATCAACGCCCAGATCGAATACCTGCTCACCGATCAGGCGCGTCGCGCCGGGCGCCTGCCCCACCGCCGCAGCAGGCCGCCTCAGCTCCCCGAGGCCACGGAACCGGACGACGACGAGACGGGCGCTGCGAGCCGCGACTCCGCGGCGTCCGAGATACGCTCCGAGACCCGCGCCTAGCGGAGCGCGGCCAGGTGTGACCTGACGCCCGCCGCGATCTCGGTCGGGATCTCGGGGAACGGGCCGAGCCGTGCGTCGACGCGGTCGGTCAACTCGCGCAGCCGGGTCTCACCGGCCGCCACGCCCTCACGGACCAAGGCGTCGACCGCATCCACGTACGCGAGCGAGCGATCACAGAAGTCCCTCGCCTCCGCCGCCGTCATCGGCGGGTAGTGCGCGGTCAACAGCAGCTCGGGCTCGAGCGCGGCGATTCGCCGGATCGTGCTCCGGTAGGCCGCGGCGTCGTAGTAGCGAGGCGGGATCAGCTTGTTGCCGGCGCGGTCATAGATCCCATCGAGCAGCGCCGCATCGATGATGATCGCGACTCGGTACTCCGGGTCCCACAGGCCAAGGTGCCCGAACGTGTGCCCCGGGAGGTGGAGCACCTCGAATCGGCGCCCGGGCCCGATCCTGATCGTCTCCCCGCCGGCGAGCCCGAGGTCGATCGGCGCGTCGCCGCCCAACTGCCTGAGCCTGTTTCGCTGCTCTTCGTCGCCAAGCTCGTCCAGGCCGTAGAGCTCGTGCCAGCGGTAGTTCTCGGTCAGCATCGCCGCGTTGGACTCGATCCAACGCCGGTCGCGCTCATGACACGCGAACAGGGCGCCCGGGTAGCGCTCGCGCATCCGCGCGTTGCCGCCGCTGTGATCGAGGTCGGCGTGCGAGACGATGATCAGATCGGGCTCGACCCCGGCAGCCGACAGCGCCGGAGCGAGGACCTCGTCGGGGGTCGCTGCCAGGCCGGTGTCGACGAGCACCGTCCGGTCCGCTCCCAGCAGCAGGTACTGGGCCATGAACCGGGGTCCAAGATCGGACTCGATCCGGTACACCCCGGATGCAACTTCCTCCATCGTCACTCCTTTCGTGGGTCACGTCGCGAACCACCGGTGATCGTGTATCCGCCGTCGACCCGCAGCGACTCTCCGTTGACCTGAGCGCCGTCGTCTGACAGCAGCCACAGGATCGCGGCGGCCACGTCAGCGTCGGTGACGAATCGACCCGTGGGCGTGTCCGCGACCACGAGCTCGCGATCGAGCTCGGGCGGGATCGTGGACTCGCGCCACCCGCTCGCGATTGAGTTGGCGCGGACTCCCTGGGAGCCGTACTCGATCGCCGCTACCCGCACCAGCGTCTGGATCGCGACGGCGGCCGCTCCGTCCGCGCCGCCACCCGGAAACGGCTGCGCTCCGAGCGTCGACGTCACCGCGATCCAGCAGCCAGGCTCGCCCCGACGCAGCAGGTCGCGCAGCCAGGCCTGGAAGGCCCAGAACGGCTCCGCGGCCCAGGCGCGAAAACGGTCGCGCCACGCGTCGCCGTCGAGCTCGGCCAACGGCCTCAGCGTCGGCGCCGGACCGAGCGTGATCAGCGCCTCGGCCGGCCCTTCGCGCACGATCTCGAGCCCGCGCTCGCGCAGCGCGCGCTCGAGGCCGTCGTCGGTCCCGTGGATCAGCGCCGTGGTCACGTTCAGTACTTGCCGATCACCGATCCACCATCGACGCGCAAGAATGCGCCGGTCGTCATCGCGGCGCCGGGTGACGCGAAGTAGGCCACCGCTTCGCCGATCTCTTCCTGCGCCACCGGCCGCTGGCCGAGCGGCATGTCGGCGCGTGCCGCGGCCCTCAGCTGCTCAGTGGCGAATTGCGGCGAGCGGTCGTTGATCTGCGAGTCGACCCAGCCGGGGCCGACGTGGTTGACGGTGATCCCGTCAGCTGCCCACTCCCGCGCCATCACCGCGACGAGATGCGCGACCGCGTGCTTGGTCGCGCCGTAGACGCCGAGCGTCGCGAACGGCATCACCGCGTTGACGGACGAGGTCACGATGATCCGCCCGCCGTCGCCCTGGGCTCGCATCCGCGCCGCCGCGGCTCGGCAGCTGAAGAACACGCCGTGCAGGTTCACGCTCGTGATCTCGTCGAAGGCGTCCGGGGTTACGTCCGCGAGTCGCTGCCAGTAGGCGACGCCCGCGTTGGCGCAGAAGATGTCCACACGTCCGAACCGCTCCGCGGCGGCCTCGATGAGCCGTTCGCAATCGGCCGGGTCGGCGACGTCGGCAGCGATGAACGCCGCGCGTCGCCCGCGGGCCTCGATCTCGGCTATCCGGCCGGCGGCCTCGCGTTCGTGCGCGACGTCGCTGACGACCACGTCCGCCCCGCGGTCCGCGAGCCCGAGCGCAATCCCGCTGCCGATCGAGCGATCGCGCGCAGCGCCGGTCACGACCGCGACCTTGCCCGCGAGGTCGCCCGTCACTCAGATCACGACCCGCAGCTCGTCGCCGACGACCCGCACCTCGTAGGTGCGCAGGCGGATGTCATCGAACGCGATGCACCGGCCCGTCGGGATGTGAAACTCCAGTGAGTGCCAGGGGCACGTCACGACCTCTCCCTCCCAGATCCATGCGAGCTTGAAGTCGGTGTGCGGCCCGTAGTCGATCGTGCCCGACACACCCCCCTCGCACAGCGGCCCGCGCTGATGCGGGCACAGGTTGGGGAGCGCGTGAAACGAGCCACGGATGTTGAACACGCCGAGCTCGCGCCCGCCCACCCGGACGACCCGATGATGGCCATCGGGGAGCTCGCGCAGCTTGCAGATCGCGTACTCGCCGGCCATGCTAGCGAGGCATGTCCAGGCCAAAGAAGGCGGCCGCGTTGAGGCCCATGATCTTGCGGCGGGCCTCGGGCGAGAACGGCAGCCCGAGGAAGTGCTGGGGGTGGTCGAAGTCGTGGTGGGGCCAGTCGGAGGCGAACATCGCGCAGTTCTCTCCGTCGAACAGATCGAACATCGACACCAGGTCCGCTCGCCGTTCCGGTTCCTCGATCGGCTGCGTGCCGTAGTAGAAGCGACGCATCGTCGTGCTCGGCCGCTCCTGCAGCAGCGGCACCTCGCGCCTGCGCTCGATGTACTCCTTGTCGAGGCGGTTGGCGATGAACGGGATCCATGCCGTGCCTGCCTCCATGAAGCCGATCCTCAGCTCCGGATGGCGGACCGGAACGCCCGTCTCGAGCATGTTGACGAGGTTCGCGATCATCGACAGCGGATGTGCGAGCGCGTGCACGGCCAGCGACGTGCGGAACTGCTCGAGCTGAAACGGGAACGCCGGATAGACGGTCTCGACGCTGTGGATCACGACCGGCAGGCCCGCCTCGGCAGCGGCTTCGTAGACCGGGTCATAGAGCTCGTTGCCGTATAGCGTCTTGAGGCCAGAGCCCGGCAGGTACACGCACGCGAACCGGCGGTCGCCGGCATACGCACGGATGTCGTGCGCCCCCGCGACGGGGTTTTGTGGCGCGACCACGAGCGCGCCCTTCAGCGACGACTCCTCGCTGCACCACCGCTCGTGCAGCCAGCGGTTGTAAGCGCGCGCGAGCGAGGTCGCGAACGCCGGATCGCGGACCATCGCCAGCGACAACAGATGGTCGGGGAACAGAACCGCCTGGTCGACGTGGAGCTCATCGAGTCCCTCGCGCATCTCCCGCGCGGAGGTGACGATCTGGCGCCGGTTAGACCCGCCCGGAAACGGAACCCGGTACTCGGCCCGCGGCGACATTCCGGGCAGATCGAGATACCGCTCATCGACCGTGGCGATCTCCCGCAGCGCCACGTCCCACGGCGGATCGGCATATTCCGCGAGCTCGGCCGGATCCTCGTGCACGTGCACATCGGCGTCGACGACGAACAACTCGGCCAGCGTCTCGCGCCGCTTCGCGGTCCTCCCGACCGGAGCCATATCGGTGGACATCGCGCCATATCCTAGGACTGTGGCTGCGTCCGGCGTCCAGGGGTCCCCGTCGTTTCACATCCACCCCGGGCATGCCTTCGAGGGTTTCGAACTCGTCGACGAAGCGCGGCCATCGCCGCTCCTGCTCGCCAGATGTGACTGTGGGGCGGTGCTCGATGTCGCCGACGCGCGCTTCGCCCGGTGTCCGGATTGCTTCGGTGACGACACGGAGTGCATGCGTTGCGCCGGCACCGGCCGGGTGATCGAGCACGAGGCGCTCGAGTGGCGCGCACCGGCCGACGACGAGTCCTGCCGCAAATAGCCCCGCGGGCCATCGCCGGCCCGTCACATTCGCCGGGCGCGATCCTCGCCGGGCCGAGCTTCGAGCAGTGGCTGAACGCGACCGGCGGCTGACCCCGCAACCGAAGGGAACATCAAAGCTCGAGCGTCACGTCCTGGCTCGGCTCCGAACAGCAGACCAGGACGCGGCCCTCCGTGGGAGGTTCGAGCGGCGTCGTCTTGTAGGTGACTTCGCCCGTCAGGATTCCTGTCTCGCAGTAGTGGCAGACGCCGCTGCGGCAGCTGAAGCTCGCGGGCACGTCGCACGCCTCGGCGAGCTCGAGCAGGCTCGCGTAGGCCCCGTCCCAGGGCACCGTGAGGTTGCTGCGTGCGAACGTCACCGCAGGGCCGCCGCCGGACGGACCCGCGGGTTCGTGAGGCGCGGGACGGTCGTGGTCCGCCACGCCGGGTGCGATCAGCGGCCCGGCGCCGAAGATCTCGGTCGCGACCTGGTCAGGCGGCACGCCATGCGAGGTCAACCCCGCCGACAGGGTCCGCATGAAGGCGTCCGGCCCACACAGGTAATAGTCGGCGTCGACCGGAACCCGTGCGGCTCGGATCATCTCGATGCTCAGCCTGCCGACCTCGTCGAACGTGGTTCCCGGAACATCGCGCTCTGCGGGGCAGCTGTAGGCCACCATCCGATGACCGTTCGCAATTGACGCGAGCAGTCGGTCGACCTCTTCGGCGAAGGCGTGCTCCTCGCGGTTGCGGGCTCCGTGCAGCCACCAGACCTCGCGGTCGCTGCGAGCGCGCGTGAGCGCCTGCAGCATCGCGAATACCGGCGTTGCGCCGATCCCCGCGCTGAGCAGCACGACCGGGCACTCGCCGTCCCGTTCGGGATCGTGGTCCTGGTCGCGGTCTCGCAGAGCAAAGCCGCCGCGAGGTGCTGCGACGTCGATCACGTCTCCCTCGTGGACCTCAGTGTGCATGAACCCGCTGGCAGCGCCGCCGGGCTCGAGCTTGACGCTGATCCGGTAGCCGTCGCCGTCGATCGACGAGACCGAGTAGCTGCGGATCAGGGGCGGTCCCTGCGGCCCGGCCGGCTGCAGGCGCAGCGTCAGGTACTGCCCGGCGCGCGGCGGGTCGATCGGCTTGCCGTCGGACCGGGTCAGCCGAAAGGAGAGGACCGTGCGGCTCTCGCGCTCGATCGAGGCGACCGTCAGCGGGAGGAATCCCTGCCAGGGCGCGTCAGGGCCGCGCTCGCGCGACTCCTTGTGGTCGGCCTGTTCGAGCAGCTGTTTGAACGAGCCCCTCCAGCCGTCGCTGAGCGCCGGAATCCGCACCGCCCGCCGCAGATCGCGGCGGGAGCGCTTGGGCAGGTAGAGCAACCCGTCGGTGGCGGCAACCGAGAGCTGTTGCTCGCCGGTCTTGATCCGTACGATCTCGTCGCCGGCAGCCACCAGCCCCTCGTCGAGCACGCGGAAGTAGAAGCCGGGTCGGTGGTGGGACACGAGCAGCGATGGCATCGCCGGCTCACCCAGCCGCAGCCCCACGCGAAAGCAGGTGACCCGCGGCTGCGTGACCTCGAAGAGCGCCTCTCCGATCCGGTAGCGATCGCCGATGCAGACCTCAGCATCGGCGAGGCCATCGATCGTGAAGTTTTCGCCGAACTGCCCGTAGGCGAAGTCGTGGCGGTCCAGCTCCCGCTCCCAGTAGCGGTAGGACTCGATCTGGTAGACGAACACGGCTCGGTGCTCTCCCCCGTGCGCCGCGCGATCGGCCTGGTCATCGCCGTCGATGTTGATTCGCCGGACCATCACAGGCCCGTCGACCGGCTCCTTCCAGATCGCCGTGCGGATCGTCTTGCCCTCCCATTCGACGTCCCGGGGCAAGCCGACGTTGACCGACAGCAGGCGGCCGGCGACCGCTTTCACGGCGTCGGCTGCGAGCTCGCGACGTCGAGATCGATCGACAACGTGTGAGTGCACCGGGCGGCTCAGACAGGAGCGTTCCATCGGGCGGGTTAGTGCGAGGCCGGAACGAGCTCTTACCGCCTCGCCCGATTGATCGCGCCCCGTCAGTCAGGCTCGCGGCTGAACCGGCCGGCAGCTTCGAGCAACCCGTCGTGATCGGCCCTGCAGCCCGGACAGCTCTGAAGGTGGATCGCTGTACCGGGGTACGTCACGGCTGGGTTCTCCCCGGCGAGCTCCAGATCGACGTACCCGTCGAGGATGTCCTCGCCGGCGGTACAGCCGGCATCGCCATCGCTGACGCGCAGCAACTCGTCGAGGTGGTCACGATCGATCATCGGGCAGCTCCTCTCTCGGGCACGGGATGACCGGCAGCAGCCATCCGCGCACGCAGATTACGCCGCGCATCGAAGAGGTTCTTGTAGATCGCGTTGCGGTTGGTCGCGAGCTGGAGCGCGAGCACGTCGATCGACACGTCGTTGAGCGCGATTGCGACGAACACCTCGCGCTGGCGATCGGTCAACTCGCCGATCGCGGCCGACAGCGCGTCGAGCTGCTCGCGCTGCTCGAGCCGATCACCGGGCCTGGCCGACAGCGAGTCGGGCACCTGCTCCCACGCGAGCTCCCGCCGGCTCGGCGGAAGCCGGCGCCACGCGTGCCGGGCCACCTTGCCCGAGACCGCGAAGATCGCGAACTTGTACGCCCACGTCGTGAAGCGGCTGCACCCGCGGAACTCGTCGAGCTTTGCCAGCACGCTCATCACGGCGTCGTTGGCCGCTTGCTGCGCGAGGTCCTCGAATTCCGGACCGGTGATCGACCCGAGCTGATCGCGGCGCCGCGACAGCTCGTGGATTGCGGCACGCAACAGCAATTCGTGGAGCTCGGCGACAGCCCGATCGCGACGGGGATGTCCGGCGCCCAGCTGCTCGACCCATCGCTTCGACTCGCGGTCGAGTCCGGCGCGCGTGCCGGCAGTTGGCTGGCTGCCCACGACGGTGATGCTAACCCTCGCCGGTAAGACCAGCGGGCGACGCGGCACTGACCGGTCACAAAGCCGAATTGGAGGATCAAAATGGGACTCGCTTGGCAACAGGGACCACTGGCCCCGGGCTCGATGGGACGCTTTCTCGTGCCCGATTCACTGCCGGA
>DATNKY010000219.1:0-3759 GCA_035603155.1 Solirubrobacteraceae bacterium | reverse complement strand
GCGGCGACGCGGCCGGCCTCGACGTCGGCGATGGCCTCGTTTACTTGGTCGAGCGGTCGCGTTTCGCGGATCACGGTTGTCTTGCCGGCGTGGTGCAGCTCGAACACCTCGCGGAGGTCTTTTCGTGTGCCGACGATCGAGCCGGCGATCGTGATCCCGTTGAGCACGGTCTCGAAGATCGGGAGCTTGACCTCGTTGTCGGCCGGCAGCGCGACGAACACGAGCTTCCCGCCGCGACGCAGCGACGCGTAGGCCTGTTCGAACGCGCGGGGCGAGACGGCGAGCGCGATCGCCTGGTCGACGCCGCCGAGCTTCTGGATCGCCTCGACTGGGTCTTCCTTCTTGGCGTTGATCGTGAACTCGGCGCCGAGCTCGCGCGCGAGCTCGAGCTTCTCATCGACCACGTCGACGGCGACGACCCGCCCTCCCGCGATCGCCGCGTACTGGATCGCGAGGTGTCCCAGACCGCCGACCCCGAACACGGCAACGAAATCGGAGGAGCGGGTACCGGCAACCTTAACCGCCTTGTAGGTGGTCACCCCGGCGCACGTGAGCGGCGCGGCGTCGAACGAGTCGATGCCCTCGGGGACCTTGACGACGTAGCGAGCGTAGGCGGTCGCGTACTCGCCGAACGCGCCGTTGATCGTGTACCCCATCATCTCCTGCTCGTGGCATAGCGTCTCCCAGCCGTCCACGCAGTAATTGCAGCAGCCGCACGCGTAGCCGAGCCACGGCATCGCGACGCGATCACCGACGGCCACCTTGTGCGTGCGGTCACCGACGGCATGCTCGCCGAGCGCGAGCTCCGTGACGATCCCGACGCCCTCGTGGCCGGGGATGAACGGCGGCGAGGGCTTGATCGGCCAGTCGCCGCTCGCGGCGTGGATGTCGGTGTGGCACAGGCCGCAGGCCTCGACCTTCACGCGCACCTGTCCCGCGAGCAGTTCCGGCATCGCGACCTGGTCAACGGTCAGCGGGCTGCCGAACTCATGAACGACCGCAGCGCGGTAGGTAGTTGGTGGCGCCTCTGAGGTCTGGGACTCGGGGATGACTGTGGTGGCCATGTTTTTTCTTCCTTCTAGGTTTTGGCGACTGTCAGGCAGTCGTAGAGCGGATTGGACGGCGCGGGGCGTCGTACCCGCCGCGGATCGTCACGGTGTGCGAGAGACGAAATGCACCCCCTCCAGCCCCTCGAGCGAGAAGCCCTCGGCGGCGCCTGACAAGACGTCGATCAGAAACCGCGGTTTGCCCCAGCGCTCGTACTGATCTGAGTCGATATAGAACGGCGCTCCTCCAATGTCCCCCAGGCGCACGTCGTGGGGGCCGGCCGGCAGCTCGCCGGCCTTCAGGCAGATCGGCGAGGTGCCGTCGCAGCACCCCCCCGACTGAAAGAACGTGAGTGGCCCGTGGGCGGTCTCGAGGCGATGAATCATCTCGATCGCCGCCGGGGTTGCGGCTACCGCCGCCTCCGTCGGTTGGGCTGCGTGGGCGGGTGGGTCCATTATCAAAAGAACCCCATCGGGTTGGGGTCGTAGCTGACGAGCAGGCACTTGGTCTGCGAGTAGTGCTCGAGCATCATGCGGTGGTTCTCGCGTCCTACGCCCGAGCTCTTGTAGCCGCCAAACGCCGCGTGCGCCGGGTACTGGTGAAAGCAGTTGGTCCACACGCGCCCGGCCTTGATCGCGCGGCCCATCCGGAACGCCCGGCTGCCGTCACGCGTCCACACGCCGGCGCCGAGTCCGTACAGCGTGTCGTTCGCGATCTCCAGGGCTTCCGCCTCATCCTTGAATGTGGTGACGGCCAGCACCGGGCCGAAGATCTCCTCCTGGAAGACCCGCATCTTGTTGTGGCCCTTCAGCACGGTCGGCTCGAAGTAGTAACCGCCGGCCAGACGCTCGTTCAGGCCGGGGCGCTCGCCACCGATCAGCACTTCGGCTCCTTCGTCGCGACCGATCTTGACGTAGCTCTCGATCTTCTCGAGCTGAGCGGCCGATACCTGCGGGCCGATCATCGTCTCGCGATCGAGCGGGTCACCCTGCTTGATCGCGGCAATGCGCTCAAGGCAGCGCTCCATGAACTCGTCGTAGATCGACTCGTGGATCAGCGCTCGCGACGGGCACGTGCAGACCTCGCCCTTGTTGAACGCATACAGGACGAGACCCTCGATCGCCTTGTCCAGGAACGCGTCGTCGGCCGCGAGCACATCCTCGAAGAAGATGTTCGGCGACTTTCCGCCGAGCTCCGTCGTCGACGGGATCAGGTTCTGCGCCGCGTAGGACATGATCAGCCGGCCGGTCACCGTCTCGCCGGTGAACGCGACCTTCGCGATCCGCTTGTTCGACGCGAGCGCCTTGCCAATCTCTGCGCCCGGGCCGTTGACGACGTTCAGAACACCCGGCGGGATGACATCAGCGATCACCTCCGCGAGCTTCAGGATCGACCACGGAGTCGGGCTCGCGGGCTTCAGCACAGTGCAGTTGCCCGCGGCGATCGCCGGCGCGATCTTCCACGCCGCCATCAGGATCGGGAAGTTGAACGGAACGATCTGCCCCACGACTCCGAGCGGCTCCTGGAAGTGATACGCGTAGGTCTGATCGTCGATCTCCGAAATCCGCCCCTCCTCGGCACGTACCGCGCCGGCGAAATAGCGGAAGTGATCCGCCGACAACGGGATGTCTGCGGCAAGCGTCTCGCGCACCGGCTTGCCGTTCTCGTAGCTCTCCGCGACGGCCAGCATCTCGAGGTTCTCCTCGATCGCATCCGCAACGTCGTTCAGCACTGCGGCACGATCCGCGGGCGAGCGGCGGCCCCAGTCGTCCTTTGCGGCGTGCGCCGCGTCGAGCGCCAGCTCGATGTCCTGCGCACCGGAATCCGCGACCTCGCAGAACGCCTCACCCGTCGACGGAGTCAGATTCTCCCTGTACTTCCCGGTCGTCGGAGCGATCCACTCGCCGCCGATGAAGTTCTCGTAGAACTCTTTGAGCTCTACCGGGCTGCCGGACTCGCCCGGCGCGTCATAAACGGTTGACTGCACAATTGACATCATTGGCTCCTTGGAGGAGGGGTCGTTGGTGGTGCGTAAACCACGGACAGGGCTCTTTGACTCTTCTTTTCAGTAGGACTGGAGCAGCAGAACAATTCCTGGTCCTCTCCTGCCGGCATGCGCGGCGCCGGGCGCGCGCACGATCGGCTCCAGGCAGATCGATTGCGACCGAACTGATCGGGCGCTTTCCTATGACGATGAATGGTTCGGCTCCTGAGGCGTTGGTTACCGCGATGACCGCTGAGGTCACGCGCACGCCGGCCAAGTGTCGGAGCCGGAAGGTGGTGCCCGCCGAAGGTTGAGGCGAAGCTTCTCCGATACTACTCCCTCCGCTAAATCGGTCAAGACGGTCTCGCGAGCGTCCAAAGCCGCAGCGATCGAGGTCGAGACGTGTTGGCACGGGCCAGCCGCATGTCCTCGGTGCTCACCCCTGCGGAGCGGGCCGCGTGCGCGCACGGCAGCCGCTCGCGCGAATCCGCGCGCCGACAGCGTGCCCCATCCTCGCGTCGAGCCGGCGACTGCAACGATCTTTCCCACGAACGAGCTCGTCATGGCTAGGTTGTGGTCGGAGTGACTACAGAAGCCGTACCCGCAAATCGAGTCGGCGCGACAGCTCGACGGGACCGGTGGTGGCTGGCGCCGGTCCTGACCGGCGCCGGCTTGACCGTGTTTGGGATCTATTCGCTGGTGGTTGCGGTGATGGGGTCCGACTACCT
>DATNKY010000123.1:0-2010 GCA_035603155.1 Solirubrobacteraceae bacterium | reverse complement strand
CGCAGATCGAGGTCTCGTACGGCCCATGCCGCGAGTCCGTATAGATCACCCACCGTTCGCCGGCCTGCGCCTCGATCCCGTCCTCGGCGATCAACCGCCGCGGGGTCACGGCCGTCGTCACGCGCACCAGCTTGGGGCCGCGGCCCTTGATGTAGCGCGAGACGCGCATCCGCGCCGGCGAGGCGAGCACGTCGCGGCCGTCCAGCCGGACGGTCGGTCCGGCCAGAAATCGGCCGCTGAACACGAGGCGCGCTGCCGCGAGTTGCTGTCCTCGCGTCAACCCTGCACAACTCGCCGTCGATCCGGTGACGGTCACCGTCGACGCGGACTGTCGTGGCCGTTCGGGGCGCGGCCGGGGCGCCGGCGCCGGTGGTCGTTCCGACGCGACCGCAGCCTGCGACCGCGCAGATCGCGCATCCAGACAGCAGAAGCTGACGTGCCCGCACGTCACCTATACGCGTGACGGCCGCTGCCGTCACAACGAGTCCTGGCTCAGTGATCCTCTCGGGTTTCGTGCACGACGATCACCGGGCAGTTCGCGTGCTTGAGGAGGCCCTTGGTGGTGCTGCCTTCGAGCCTTGCGCGCAGTCCGCTCAGGCCGCGGGACCCGACGACGATCGCAGCGGCGTTCTGCTCCCGCGCGAGGTTCAGGATCGTTTCCGCGACGTCCCGGTCGTCCGGGACGGGGCGCGGCTCCGCCTCCAGGCCGAGCGATCGCGCGAGCGCGACTCCTTCGTCGGCGACCCGCGCGGCATGCGAGCGCACCTCCCGGTCGACGTTCATGGCCACCTCCGGGTCGACCGCGGGACTCATGATCATGCCGTCCGGGCGCACGTCCTGCATCGCGTACGCGAGACCCGATTCCCAGACCGTGACCACGAGCGCCTTGCGGTGCCCGAGCAGCCGGGCCGCGTCGCTCACAGCTCGCTGAGCGGCGCTCGAGCCGTCGAACGCGATCAGGATCGGACCTTCGGGGGCGTCCACGCGACTCAGCATATCCCGGCCGCAAGCGCCGGCGGGGGCGCATGTCGCACGCGTGTATGTTGGGGGCGACGCAGACGACTCCAACGGGGAGGCAGCATGCCAATCGTCAACACGAGCGACCTTCCAACCGGAAACCTGCGAGGCGCGGACTACGGCGCGAGCGTTTCGCTGATCCTCGACCACAGCGAGCCCGGCACGGGGCCGCGGCTTCACCGCCACCCCTACGAAGAGCTCTGGGTGGTCAACGAAGGAAACGCGACCTTCTACCTCGGTGACGCCAGCCATCGCGTCGGGCCGGGCGACATCGTCATCGCGCCGGCCGACGTCCCGCACAAGTTCATCAACGACGGATCCGAACGGCTCGATCTCGTGTGCATCCACGCCAACCCGACGTTCGCGACGGAGTGGCTCGAGTAGCTCCCGCGTGACTTCACACAACCTTTAGGTCCAAGGCCAAGGCTGCACGTTTTCTTCACGCCGGCGCGACCACAATCAGTGGTGCATAAGCCGGAAAGGAGAAAAACAATGCCAACAATTGCTGTTCGGCCCAGCCTTGGTGATTACGACAATTCGGACAAGAGCACGACCGGGAGCAGGCGTTCGCTGGCGCTCCGGGTGAAAGCGGCACTGAGGCGGCATGCGCTGCTGAGCGACCTCGCCGCGGGGGCCCTGGCCGGGCTGTCACCCGAGCTGGCGTTGCGGGCGTCGAAGCTCGCCAGCGCCCGGCACCGCCATCGACTCGCCAATACCTTGCGCCGGACGATCCGTGATGCACATCAAGCCACGATGGCTCGCGCGAACATCGTGATCATCGACCGCCGCGCCGTGATCGGCGCCGAGCCCGAGATCGAGGCGCTGATCGAGCGCCTGGAGAGCGATCGGCCGGTAGCCGCTCAAGGTATGGCGATGGTCGAGCTGATGATCACGGACGCCGTCGAGAGTCCGCTGTACGACTACGCCAAGCCCGGGACCCTGCGCCAGCAGGTACTCGCGACCACGATCGCACTCGAGCTCGAGCCCGAGGCC
>DATNKY010000134.1:0-3870 GCA_035603155.1 Solirubrobacteraceae bacterium | reverse complement strand
CAACTGGGTGAATCACGTGTGCAAGGCACCGCGCAGTCCTGGCGGACGTAGCCTCCCGCATCGCTTGGTTTCCGTAACCAGCTGCTGGTGACCGCCGGCGAAAGGAGCTATCCAAATGGACGAAGTGAGAGGGCCGGGCCGGGCGATGTTTGCGGCGATCCTGCTGATGCTGGGCGGAGTGCTGAACATCATCTGGGCCATCGCCGCGATCTCGAACTCGAAGTTCTTCACGATCGATGCTCACTACGTGTTCGGCAGTCTGAAGACCTGGGGTTGGATCACGCTGGTCATCGGCGTCTTCGAGATCTTCGCCTCGGTTTCGCTGTTCCGCGGTGCCACGTTCGGTCGCATCGTCGCGATCGTGGTCGGCTCGCTCGCAGCGATCGACGCGCTGCTCGAGATCCCCGCGTACCCGTTCTGGTCGCTCGCGGTCTTCGCGCTGAGCCTGTGGATAATCCACGGTCTCACGCTCGCCCCCGATGAGTGGTGGGAGGAACGCCCCGAGTATTCCGGCGCGACCGCCACTAAGTCGGGTCCGCCACCCCCGGCTTAGTCACGAACACGCATATCAACCGAGAAGGAGAAGGTGAATGGCAACGCTAGTCGCGATCGGCTACCCCGATCAGGGAACCGCTGAGCAAGCACGGGAGACGGTGGGTCGGCTGGAGTCCGAGTTGATCATCCAGGCAGACCAGGTCGCTGCGATTTCACGAGACGCCGAAGGCAAGTACCACGTCCACACCTCGCACGGCGGCGCCTCGACCGGCGGCGGCGCGGTCTGGGGTGGATTCTGGGGGCTGCTGTTCGGTCTTTTGTTCTTTATCCCGTTCGCCGGCTGGGCGATGGGCGCCGGCCTCGGCGCCCTGTTTGGCCACATGAGCCAGAAAGGGATCGACAAGGCCTTCCAGGACCAGGTTCGGGAGTACCTGCAGCCGGGTACGTCGGCCCTGTTCATCGTGATCGAGCACGCCACCCCCGATAAGGCGGTCGCCGCGCTCGAGCAGTACGGGGGCACGGTGATCAAGACGTCGCTCTCAGAAGAGGACACGCAGAAGTTGCAGGACGCCCTCCAACCGCCGCCCGAGGCGGTCAGTTCAGGCTCGTAGGAGTTTGGCTCGCAACGCAGCCGCCGACGCCGCGACGGTCGGCGGCTGCGCTGCGGCTACGGGCCTGCAGCGCCGACCGCTGTCGCGTTGAGCAGCGTCAGCCCAAGATCCGAGATGCGCTGCAGAAGGCCCTGAAGTTCGGCTTGATCGCGGACTGGACCGACAAGAATCGTGTATCCCCCAGCCCGCGTGAGGGCCATGTCCGCGAACGCAGAGGCCACCTGGTCGCTCAGCTCGCCTTCGACCGTCAGTTGATAGTCACGAACCGGCACACCGTGAGTGTCGCTCGCTCAGCCGTGCATCGACCGTAAGCGCCGAGGTTCACCTGGGTGATTGAGCTTGCCCGAGCAGCCCGAGCGCGTCCGCGCGGGCCACGGCATCCGCCCGTGAATGCACGCCGAGCTTGCGGTAGATCGACCGCGTGTGCGAACGGACGGTGTTGGCGGACAGGAACAACTTCTCTCCGATCTCGCGCGAGGAGAGGTCTGAGGCAAGGAGACGCAGCACGGCGAGTTCCGCCTCGCTCGGCGACTCGACCAGAGCTCCCCCCGCAGCGTGATTGCGGATCAGCCGCAACTCGCGATCGACGTCGGCGATCAACGACGGCAGACGCCCGCCGTCGGCGAGCTCGGCAACCACCTCGCGGGATGACTCCAGCGCGGAGCGCGCTGCTTCTATGTGGCCGCGCCGCGCCCGCACCGCTGCTAGCAGAACAAGTGCCCAGGCGTGGTCCACGGTCGCCACCTCGTCGGCGAACAGCCGCACCGCCTGGGCGAACTCGCGCTCGGCCTCGCCGAGGCTCCTCTCCGCCGCGAGCACGCTGCCGAGCGCGACCGCCGCGTTTGCTCCCAACCAGCTGCGGCTGCTCGCCACGCCGCCGGTGATCGTCTTGGCCTTCTCGGCGTGTGTCCTGGCAGCCGCCAGCCAGCCCCTTTCGGCCGCGACAACCGCGAGCGTCGCGCGCGCAGCCGCGTGGCCCGGCGGTCGCCGTTCGGCGTCCGGGTGCTCGATCGCGCGCAGCGCGCTTATCCACGCCTGGTCGACGTCACCAGCGAGATAGAGCGCCCGTGCATGCGCCGCCAGGGCCGCCACGAGCGCCTCGTCGGCGTCCGCCTCGGCGATCGCGACGGCGCGGCGACCATCGACCACCGCCTGACCGACGCCGTGGTCGATTCCCGCGGCTGCTGTCATCGCCGCGACACACTCGACGTACGGGGTGTAGCGGGCAGGCCGGTCGCTTCTGGCACGTCCAGCCACGGCGAGCAACCGCCGCCGCGCGAGCGTCGCGTGTCCGACGAGCAGGGCCGCGGTCGCGCCACCGGCTGCCAACTCCGGATATTCGAGCAACTCCTCGTCCGGAAGCGTCTGCACCCACCGAAGCATGGTCCGAGAGCTGCCGGTCCGGATCAAGCGCAGGTGATGGCTGAGCAGGAGCCCGGCGACGACCTCATGGTCGCCGGCCGCCGCAGCGTGCTCCGTCGCCTCCACGGGCAGGCCTCGCATCGAAAGCCAGCGCGCCGCACGGCGATGGATCTCGTGTGCGGCACCTGGATCCAAGGCGTCCAGCTGAAACCGGGCGAACTCGGCGAACATGGAGTGGACGCGAAACCATCCACCCTGCTCGAGTCGGGTGATGAACAGATTCGCCTGCTCGAGCCTGGCCAGCACCGCAGCCGAGTCCGAGCGGCCGAGCACGCCATCGCACAGCTCGGGTGTCAACCGGCCGAGCACCGAGGCGCGCAAAAGAAACGATCGGGTGTCGTCATCGAGCGACGCGATCACCTCGCGGCTGAGATAGTCGGCTACGAACCTGTGGGTGCCACCGAACTCCCGCGCCGCGGCATGTGGATCGTCCACGCCACGCAGCCAATAGCCGGCCAGAAACAGAGCCGCGGGCCAGCCCTCCGTGCGGTCGCGGAGAAGCTCGACATCTGCCTTATCGAGATCCACACCCGCCCGGTCGACGAGCAGTTCACGGGCCTCCTCGCCCGAGAACGCGAGCTGGTCGGCCCGCAACTCGAGGAGATCACCGCGAGCTCGCAGCTTCGCGAGACCGAGTCCCGGATCGATCCGCGTCAGCATGACCACGCGCGCGTTCGCCGGGAGGTGGTCCAGCGCGTAGTCGACCAGCTCGAGGCAATCCCGATCGGTCACGTGTTGCACGTCGTCGAGGACCAGCACAAGCTCGCGCCTAAACGACGCGATCCCGTTCATCAGCTCATCGATCGGATTCGTCACGCCTGCACCGGGATCGTTGAGTCGGCGCAGGGCACGAGCGCCGAGACCCTGCCGCACGCGATCAACCGCGGTGGCAACGTAGCTCCAGAAGCGAATGGGATCGTTGTCGCCAACATCAAGAGTCACCCATGCAAACGCGCTGTCGCGACCCGCGCACCACGAGCGGACTGCGGTCGTCTTGCCATATCCCGTAGGCGCCGCGACAACCGTCAGCGCAGCACCCGCGGCGGCATCGAGGGCTCGATCCAGACGTCGCCGCTCGACCATCCCGCGCCGTTCGCGCGGCACCGACAATTTCGCCTCCGCAAGCGGCAGCCCTTCGGCAGCGGCGCTGGAACCCGTGGCCCGGTCCGTGTCGCGTTCGGCGGAAGCGCTCATTCAAGCATCAACGCAGCGCTCCAACCAGCTCGCCGACCGGACGAGCGATCCCCCCAACCACGCATCCACCCCCGGTCACACGCCACGGGCAAGATTCTCGCAAAACTACCGGCGGCCGAAGGGAACCATTAGAGAACTCGCATCTGCT
>DATNKY010000140.1:0-2058 GCA_035603155.1 Solirubrobacteraceae bacterium | reverse complement strand
CCGGCGAGCCGTCCGCGAGCGCGACCGAATGGTGCAGGGCCTCGGCGCCGGCGGCCGCGTCGCCGCCGAGAATGCACGCCATTCCGACCGCGGTCTCCGCCAGGAAGTGCGAGCGGACCGAGGCCTGATCGGACAGCAGGGCGTACGCCCGCTCGGCCGCCGCCAACATGTCGGCCGGTTTGCCCGCGGCGAAGCACGCGACCGCCGCCTCGGCCAGCATCGCGATGGCGCGCTCTGGATCGGCGTTCGCCGCCGCCGTCGTGAGAATCTCGTACCCGCGCATCACCGCACCTCGGCGAACCGTGATGTGCCCCGAGAGGTGCTCGATCGCCACTCCGGTGGCCGCGTCAGCCGTGTGTCCGCGGGCATCCTCGAGCAGCGCGGCTGCGCGCTCGGCCAGTCCGGCGTGCCATGCGGCCTCGGCGGCGTCCAGCAGGAGTCGAGCGCGACGTTCGTTGTTGGCGGCGAGCCTGGCCGCGCGCTCGAAGGCTCCGGCCGCGGTAACGTAGGAGCTCCGGACGCGGCTCCGGACCCCCGCCTGCTCGAGCGCCGCCGAGGCCGCGTCGTCGGTCCCGACGGCGGTCGCAGCCAGGTGCCAGGCACGGCGATCTACGTCGCGGTCGGGCAGCGCGCCGGCGAGGGCACGATGGGCGGCGCGACGCTCCTCGATCGGCGCAGCCGCGTAGATCGCCGACCGTGCCAAAGGGTGGCGGAACTCGACCGATCCCGGCTTCAGCGTGACGAGCCCGGCCGCGTCGGCGACCGCGAGCGCGGCGAGATCGATCTCGAGCCCGTTCGCTGCGCGCTCGAGCATCGGCAGATCGCCGCTGTCGCTGGTCGCCGCCAGCACCAGAGCGCGACGAGCGGCGTGGTCGAGGTCTTCGACGCGCCGCAGAAACGCGCCCGAGATCCGCGCGGAGAGGGGCAGCGGGGCCCCTTCGGGCGCGAGCGCGAGATCCTCCGCCTCGTCGGCGAGTTCGATCAGCGCGAGCGGGTTGCCGGCGGTGGCTCCGTGCAGTCGCTCGGCCGCCGCGGGGGTGAGGCCGCTCAGCAACGTCGCCGCCTCGCCGCTCGTCAGCCCAGCCACCTGCATCGTCGGCAGATCGGCTCCGTCGAGCAACGAGGGATCGCCCTCGCGAACGGCGATCAGGACGGCGATCGGATCGGCCACCAGCCGGCGGAAGGCGAACAGCAGCGCCTGCGCGCTCGAGCCGTCCAGCCAGTGGGCATCGTCGACGAGGACCGCCACGGGCTCCTCCTCGGCATAGGCGGCCAGCAGGCTGAGCGTGGCCGCGCCGACCGCGAACCGCTCCTGGGCCGGCCCGCGCCGCAGCGCGAGCGCGCCTTCGAGTGCGATCGCCTGAGGCTCCGGGATCGCGCCGAGCATCGCCAGGGCCGGCCGCAGCAGCTCGAGCAGGGCGCCAAACGGAATCTGGGCCTCGGACTCGATTCCCCGTGCGCGCAGGACGCGCATTCCGGCCGCGGACTGCGCCGCGTGATCGAGCAGCACGGTCTTCCCGATCCCAGCCTCGCCCACCAGGGCCAGGGTCGCGCTGGTCCCCGCACGTCCGCTCTGGAGCGCTCGCTCGATCGCCTCGCGCTCCCGGTCGCGGCCGACCAGCACCACCGGACTGCGACCACCCGATGCCATGCCAGATTCGACCCCCAAAAACTAGGTGCCCCCCGGAAGCGAGGGCTGTCACCGCAACTTTAGCCTCGCCGGAAACGACCCCAGGAGGAAATAGTGAGCACGATCGAGGAACCCGTCGCCGTCGACGGTGACAAGCTCATGCAGTTCGTGTTCCGCGCGGTGGACGAGGTCGGAGCCACCCTGAACGCAGCGCTGGTGGTGATGGGCGACAAGCTCGGCTGGTACCGGGCGATGGCCGGCGCCGGCGGGCTGTCCCCGGCGGAATTGGCCGAGCGCACCGGCTCCGCTGAACGGTATGTCCGCGAGTGGTTGAATGCCCAGGCGGCGGGCGGCTACGTCCACTATGACCCGGACAGCGGCCTCTACAGCCTGCCGCCGGAGCAGACCGTCGCGCTCACCGATCCGAG
>DATNKY010000148.1:0-3908 GCA_035603155.1 Solirubrobacteraceae bacterium | reverse complement strand
GGCTGACTTCAACCTAGCCTTCGGGCAGGCCAAGTACGTCGGGGCCCTCTGGATGGGCTACCTGGCCCGCAAATACCCCGACCACCGCTTCATCACCGTGAGCCCCGGCGCCACCACCGGCACCCAAGCCTCCAACGACATTGCGCTACCGCTGCGCGTAGCAGCCAAATACGTCATGCCCGCCCTAGGGATCTCCCACAAGCTTGACGTGGGCGCGAAGCGACTGGTCGACGGTGTCACCGACCCGACCCTGTCCAGCGGCGTGTTCTACGCGAGCGCGGGCAACAAGCTCAAGGGTCCCCTGGTCGACCAAGCGGACATCTTCCCCGATCTGGACAACCCGTCGTTTCAAAACAACGCCAACGAGGCCATCCACCGCTTCATCACTCAAAGGACAGTCGCGTAATACCTCCACCACAGCGGCCCGCAAACGCCGGGCTCCCGCTGTAGCTCGCGGACGCAGGCGGCCGCGAGGCCGCGCGCCGTCCGGTACGCGAGCGAGCACGAATGCGGGTCTCGATCCATGAGCGCCGAAGCTCCTGCTCGTCGCCAAAACCGCGCTTCCGTGCTTGCACCCTCGCTGCTAGCGGTCGGTTAGATGCCGAAGTCTTGGGCGTAGTCCTCCGCACTGCTGAATCCACGAATCTGCAGCACTCTCGCTCACGTCTGATCCGCGGCACGGGACGCCCGGATTGCGTCGAAAGCGGAAGCCTGGGGACCGGGGGCGTTGCCGCTCCCCGCCGCCCGAGGTTCGTGAGCTGGAGCGATTGCGAGTGGACGCTCGTAGCACCTCTTGCCGAGCCAGCTTCGGCGATCCTCGGTTCAGGCGATTGCACTAAAACGACGGAAGTCGTGAAATAGGCGAGAGCCGACGCCGCTGCGACCGAGCGGCTGCTCACTGCGCGCACCGTCGCCGATCAGTTTGGCCTCAGCTCGGAAACCGTCCTGCGCTGGGCTCGGCTCGGTGAGCTGCCATCGATCCAACTCTCAAATCGGGCAATCCGGTTCGTGAGGTCCGAGATCGAGGAGTGGATGCGATCGCGCGCCAGGACAACGCGACGAAACGGCGCGCATCCCGCCTGACTCCGGCCAGCGGCGAGCAGAATGGCATGACCACGGCCAACCAAGGGGATAACTGATGCCATCAGAGCAACGCGGCGAGGCGATCCGTCTCCGGTCCGGCTGGTGGGTGCTCCGCTACCGCGACGCCAGCGGCCGCCGCCAGCGGGTCCGCACATCCGAGGGCAGGATCGCGCGCTTCAAAACGAAGACGGCAGCGCTCAACCAGTACCGTGACGTGATCGCTCTGCAGCTACGCGGCGAGCGCCCAGTCACCGCCTACACACTAGGCGAGTTCGTGCCGATCTTCCTCGAGCGCCATGCCATCGGCGTGCGCGAGCGCACCATCTCCACTCTGCGCGATCGCCTACGCCACCCGATCACGGCGTTCGGTGACCAGCCCCTATCCGAGCTGGAACACATGACCGACGAGATCGCAGCCTGGCAGGTCCATCTGCCTTCGCGAGCCCGCCACGGGATCGTCCAAGCTTTCCGCCAATGCCTCGATGCCGCCGTCCGCTGGGGCCACATGCGTGTGAACCCCGCGAAAGCTGCGGGACCGAATCCCAAGACGCCGCGGCGCACGATTCGGCCATACAGCCGTCAAGAACTCGACGCGATCGCTGCTGAACTGGCGCCCGAGTACCAGGCACTGCCGCAGCTCGTGTCAGCCACCGGTCTGCGCCCGGAGGAATGGCTCGTCCTGGAGCGCGGAGACATCGACCGTCGCAACCGGCTACTCAACGTCCGCCGAACGCTTTCCAGCGGCAAGGTCGTCGAGCTGGCCAAGACCGACCGCAGCCGTCGTCAGGTCCCCCTGACCCGCCGCGCCCTCGCCGCGCTCGACCAGATCGCGCCGCAGGTAATAACGCCGCTGCTGTTCACAGCCCCCGCGGGTGGACTGATCAACCTCGACAACTTCCGCCGCCGCGAATGGGCGCCGGCGATCGAGGCGAGCGGCGTCGCACAACCGGCCAGGATCTACGACATGCGCGCGACCTACGCCAGTGAGTCGATCGCCGCCGGCGTCGGGAGCGACGAGCTCGCGCGTGTGATGGGCACGAGCGTGGCGATGATCGAGGAGCACTACGGGGTCCTGCTCGGCGGCGCTGTCGCCGCAATCGCGGCCCGCCAGGACGCGTACGACGTCGACCAGGATCGCGCCAGAACGCGTCCCTCCGACGGGCTGTACTAGACCGTTTGGTCCGGGATTGGTCGCCCGGACCGCGTGCTGCTCCTGAGACCAAACAGCCAAACCGCCGCCGACACTGACGATTCGTCCAGCGCGCCCGGAGAGATTCGAACTCCCGACCTTCGGTTCCGTAGACCGACGCTCTATCCAGCTGAGCTACGGGCGCGTCGGCGCCGAAGTCTAGCCTCAGATCGGAGAGGCTTCCGGGCCGGTGGACTCCGGGGTCGCGTAACGCGCGACAGTGAATGCGATCAAGGTCGGGACCTGTACGGCGTAGACGAGGAGCGACAGGGTCAGGATCACGAGCGGGGCGCCGCTGACGTGGTCCTTGAGGAATGCGTACTCGATCATCCCGGCAGTGATCACGTAGGCGAGCAGGGCCCACTTGGCGACGTAGAAGAAGCGATCCCAGGCGAAGCCCTCGACTCGGCTCAGCAGGAAGAGGTTGACGATCAGCACAGCCGTCGAGGCCACCAGAAGGGCGATCGCCGGGCCGAGCGGAACGTGCTCCGGAAGGTGCGAGGCGAGGTAGATGCCGCCGATCACGATCAACCCCAACGACAGCATCCCGAGCTGCGTGAACGGGGGGTATCTCTTGCCGTCGCTCATCCGGAGGAGATCTTGGTCATGATCACCAGCGTCGCAACTTGCATCACGCCGAGGACCCCGGCGCAGTAGATGAAGCGCTTCATCAGATGCTCGATCACCTGCGGGTTGGGCCGGGGCTTCTTGAGCTCGAACAGAACAGCGATGTTCGCCGGCTCGAGGAGGCCTAGCGCGATGATCGCCATGACGCCGACGATGATGTAACTCGCGACGAGCCAGCTATGGAGTGGGTTGAAGCTGAGCGTCGTGCCGAGCTTGGTCCCGAGCTGCCAGCCGGCGGCCAGCGTGAGCGTCACTACCGTCGGCATGATCAACACCATCTTGGGCATCAACCGGGTCGTGAACTCGATCCGTGCCGGAATCGACATGCGCCCGATGATCGGGCCGAGCACGAGGCCGAGGAACAGGTCGATGATCGTCCACGCGGCGCCGCCGGCGACGTGGAGGAACTCGAGCGGCCAGAGCGTGTTGACCTCGATTGCGACCACGAGCCCGACCATCGCGATCGCGACCAGGATCAATCCCTTGCGCGGGACGATCTCGAAGTCGAGCGCTCTGGGCGGCCCCGAGGGCTCCGCCGGCCGTGCCCCAACTGGCGCGGGCGGTGCTGTTATCTCCGCCATGTTGCCCGAATCGTATCGGTTCGGGTGGCCGTGAATGACCGACGTTACGGGGCGAGATCGTGACGGCCAAAAGCGGCAGCGCGGGGCGGGAGGCCGACGCACGGCCGTCACTCTTAGGAGACCGCAATGTCAGCAACGGCCAACCGGCCTCCTAGTACGATCCGATTCGATGCCCATTGAGTGGGCCGGTTTGGGTCCCGAACTACTGCTCGCGCTCGATCGATCGCGCCCCGAGCCGCTGCGCTCGCAGCTCGAACTGCAGCTGCGTGAGGCGATCCGCTCCGGCCGGCTCGCGGCCGGCGAGCGGCTGCCGTCATCCCGGGCGCTCGCGGCGGAGCTCGGACTCTCACGCGGGCTCGTGCTCGAGTGCTACGCGCAGCTGCAGGCAGAGGGCTTTCTCATCTCGCGTAGCGGCTCGGCGACCCGGG
>DATNKY010000425.1:0-3647 GCA_035603155.1 Solirubrobacteraceae bacterium | reverse complement strand
AGGAGGTCGACGAGCCGCAGCCGGCGATCGCGAATGCGGCGAGGACAGGCACGAGGAACCGTGCGTGAAGGGGCTTGAAATCGATGATCATGGCCTCCGCCTCGGGGCGAAGATTTTCTCGGCGGGGAGCGCCTGCGACGGCAGCGCTCCGCGAAACGCGGCCCGCAGCCGGAGCACGAGCCCCCCAGAACGATCTAGAGGCTAGCGGCGCCGGTGCGATGCCGAGCCGATTGCGATGCCCGCAACGTGCATGTAAAGATCTTGCTAGATGTGAAGATGGCGTGACCGAGGCCGTCGCCAAACGAGGCGCTGATCGCGCCGTGCAATAAAGTGCGCCGCATGCCGCCCGAGCAAAGCGAAGCGCTGGCCCAACCGTCCGCGGTACCCCAGCGCGCCAACAACCGTCTCCGGCTCGCCGTCCTGGACCGCGATCCGGGCTTCATGAAGGTCTTGACCAACCGTCTCGACGCGCTTGGCTGCGAGCATCGTGCCCTGACCGCGCCCGCCACCGCCGATGCTCTGGTGGCAATGCGTCTCAACGCGATGGTGCTGGACCTCGCGGTCCTCGGTCCTTCCGGATGGGACTACCTCGAACGGTTGTGCGCCCGCCTGCCGGGGCTGGCGGTGGTCGTCTGCACCGGACCGTCGTCTGTCGCCCAGCGAGTTCGCGGCCTGCGACTCGGGGCCGACGCGTGGGTGACCAAGCCGTGCCACGCCGAGGAGCTGATCTGCGTGGTCGAGGCGGCCGTCAGGCGCCACCGGCGCGCGGAGATGCCGATTCTCGAAGCGGCCGCCCGGTACGGGGAGATAACGGTCCGGCCGGATCTCTACCAGGCGTACGCCGGCGAGGCCAGCCTCGAGCTGACCGCGCGGGAGTTCGAGATCCTCCACCTGCTGACGGGCTCTGACCGAGTCCTGCGGCGCGAGGAGATCTACGAGCGCGTGTGGGGCTACGCGATGGCGCACGGGGATCGCTCGGTCGACGTGTTCGTCCGTAAGCTGCGCCAAAAGCTGCGCGCGGCGTCGCCGGGGTGGAACTACATCCACACGCATTTCGGAGTCGGATACCGGTTCGCGCCCGAACCGCTGGGCGGGATCGAGCCCGAGCTCAACCTGGTGACGAGCGAGCCCGAGGCCGAGCTCGACACCGCATTGACGAGCTAGAGACAGGATTAAACGCGCGACGCTCCGTGGTGTTGCGCCGTCGGTGGCCAAGGTCACGACTCGTTCACATCGTCGTCACGAGTCAATAACGTCTCGTCAAGCCCGTCCCAGCAGCATCTAAGGACGATGGCTCTGATAACCGACACCGGCCGGGAACAGCTCCAAGTTGGTCCGCTCGAAATCATGCCCGACGAGCATCTGGCCCGCGCGGAAGGGCGCGCGCTGATGTTGTCGAGCCGTGAGCTGAGGCTGCTTACCGAGCTCGCCCGCCGAGTGGACCGGATCATGTCGCGCGAAGAGCTCTTCGGACTGGTGTGGGGCCGCGAGATGCGCGCGGGCGACCGGTCGGTCGACGTCTATGTCCGTAAATTGCGGGTCAAGCTCGAGGCTGCCCTCCCAGAGTGGCGCTTCATCCACACGCACTTCGGCTTCGGGTACCGCCTCGCCGCCGAGCACGACCAACAGAGCAACAGCCGGTTCACCGCCGCGTAACCCGGTTCACCGCGGCGCTGCCAACACTTGGATCACTTGCGATCCAGGGAGATAACCGCTCGTGGTGCTCTCCCCGGATCCTCAACGTGATCGCACGGCGGACCGTCCCAACGAGCCCCGTGGCATGATCACACCAGAGGCCAATACGAAGGAATCGTCGAACATGGCAACAGCCGAAGGCTCGCCAGGACACACCGAGGAGCTGCCCGACCTGTCGATCCTCGGTGTCACGGGCGGCAAGGGCCACGCCATCAAGGTCAAGCGGCTGATGGCCTACTGCCGCGATCGTTATCCGACATGGAAGTCCGGGTAGCGAAAGATGACGTTGCAGGAGACGAGACACCAATTTCGCGAGGATCTCAAGATCCTCGAACAGCAGGTGCTGGGCGGGATCGACCTGGTCACGCAACAGCTCGACCGCGCGATGGAGTCAGTCAGCTATCAGGACGTCGAGCTGGCGACGATGGTCGTCGCCGACGATGACAGGATCGACGGCCGCTACCTCGAGGTGCACCAGGGGATCCTCTCGCTGCTCGCGCGCCAGGCGCCGGTGGCGGGCGACCTGCGGATCGTCGCCGCGCTGCTGCACGTGATCCGCTGCATCGAGCGGATGGGTGACCAATGCGTCAACATCGCCAAGCTGGTGCCGCTGTCGGGCTACGAGTCGCCCAAGGACAAGGATTTGCTCGACTCGATCGAGCGGATGGGGCAGCTGGCCCGGTCGCAGCTCTCGCAGTCCAAGGAGGCGCTGAGCTCGCGCAACGTCGAGCTGGCCCAGGACCTGGTGCGCCAGGACGCCGAGATCAACCGCCTCAACCGTGAGATCTTCAGGCGGGCGGTGGACATCGGCGACGATCCGGACGTCCGCGAGTGGGGTATGTACATGATCCTGGTCGCCCGCTGTCTGGAGCGGATCGGCGACAACACGGTCGATATCGCCGAGCAGGTCGTGTTCGTCGTGACCGGTCTGTTTCGCGAGATGGCGGACGCGTCCACGCCGGGGATCAGGCCGCGGACGGGCTCAGACCCCCACTAGGTAGATCGCTCCAGCTCCAGCTCCAGTTCCAGCTCTCGCTCTAGCCGGCCGGCCTGACGTCCTGGCGCCGGCGCAGCAGGAGCAGCGCCCCGGCTACCAGCACCGCGGCGACGATCAGTCCGATCAGGATCGGCGTGGATGAACTGCTGCCGCCGCTCGAAGTCGAATCGCCAGGGATGCCGGCGACGCCCTTGATCGGGTGACCCGACGCCTCTGAAAGCTTGGCGACGGCGCCGATCGCCGCCTGCGCGAGATCGGTGCTCGTCTTGCCGGCCGGCGGCTTGAGTACGGCGACCGCCTTCGTGCTCGCGGTCGGCAGGCCCTGCGTGCCGTAGCCGTTGGGCATCACGACCAGAAGCTTCTGCTTGCCCTGGAAGCTGATCTCCTGGTCGAGGAAGTCCGCGTACTGCTGGGGCTTGGCGAACAGCGACGGGATCACGCCGAGATCGGTGGGCGCCTGGATCAGGGCGACCTTGATCGGAAAGCCCGCCTTCTTGGTGGCAGCAGTCTCTGCGTTCAGCGTCCGCTGCGCCGAGACGGCCGTCGGGGCATAGGGATAGAAGACGCTCTGGCCGAGCAGAGTGTCGCTCGCCGGATCCCCGTCCGCGACCGCGCTCGCGGCGACGATCAGGCACGCGAGCACCGTGGCGATCAGGGCGTGGGGGAGCCGGGCCGCGATCAGGACATTATCCTCAGCGACCCGTGGCCCCGCAGAAGTCCAAGCGCAGCGCCCGCAAGCGACGTCGACGCAGCTCGGCCCCCCGTGCGGTGGCGTCGACGCGGCGTGACGAGCGCGCCGAACGGCGTGTGCAGGCCTCACGCGAGGTCCGCCGGGGCGAGCGCCAGCTCGGCCGAGAGGGCCAGCGACCAGAGGGATTCTTCGGCGGCGTCCCGGTGTCCGAGATCGCGATTCTCGCCGGGCTCGTCGGCGCCGTGGTCGGCTTCATCCGCGGCG
>DATNKY010000267.1:0-12691 GCA_035603155.1 Solirubrobacteraceae bacterium | reverse complement strand
GCACGAGCCCGACCACGCCCGCCTTCGCGGCGCAATAGGCGGCGAGCATCGGCAGCCCGCGGGTCGCGGCCGCCGACGCGACCGCGAGGTAGCGGCCTCGGCGCGGCTGCGGCCGGCGCAGCAGCGCCGGGATCGCGACTCGCGACGCGACCAGCGCTCCCCCGAGGCACACGTCGAGCACCGCCCGCTCCTGCTCGCGTGCGAGCTCCCACTGCGGCACGCCGCCCGCGATCAGCCCGGCCGCGGCGACGATCACATCGAGGCCGCCGTGCTCGCGCTCGGCGCAGGAGACCACGTCCGCCATCGCGTCGATGTCGGTGGCGTCGGCCGCCAGCGCGCGCGCGTTAGGCCCCGCCGCGGTCACGACCGCGTCGAGCTCGTCCCGGCTGCCCTGTGGGTACGGGATCGAAGGCCGATCCGCGCAGGCGTCCACCGCGAGCACCTCGCAGCCGGCGGCGGTGAGCGCGATCGTCGTCGCCGCCCCGATCCCGCGCGCGGCGCCGGTCACAATCGCGACGCGCGCCATCACTCGCTCCGCGGAAGGCCCGCCACCAGGGCGCCGGCGGCCGCGGCGAGCAGTCTCCGTCCCTCGTCGGCGTCGGCGCCGCTGGGATCGCCGAGCACACCGTTGCTGCTCAGCTCGCGAACCCCGGAGGTCTCGAGCTTCGTGATCAGCTCCGCGAGCGGTCGCGTGTTGCCGGGACGAGCCTCGGGTTCGAGCACGCGCTGTGGCGCGATCGCGAGCATCAGCGAGGTCTCGGCGCGCCCGGCGTGGGCATCGCCGCCCCACTCGGGCGCGAACACGGTGACGTCGCGTCCCTCCGCCTGCAGCGTGGCGATCGCGCGCCGCACGGGCGCGACGTTGCCGCCGTGCGTGCAGACGAGGATCACGCGATCGAAGGTCGCGGTCGCCGACCGGCACAGCTCGATCAGCAGGAGCTCGGTCGCACCCTGTCCGATCGAGAGCGTCCCCGGGAAGCCCTCGTGCTCCCCGGATGAGCCGTACGCGACGGCGGGTGCGACCAGCAGACGCCGATCGCGCGCCGCGGCGGTGTGCGCGACCGCCACCGCGAGCTCGGTGTCGGTGCCGAGCGGAAGGTGCGGTCCATGCTGCTCGGTCGCGCCGACGGGGACGAGCAGTATCCGGTCGGTCGCCACCAGGTCGGGCCAGACGGCGTGCGCCAGCTCGGCGCTCATCCGGCGATGACCGTCAGCGGACTCTCGTCGCACGCCCGCGAGGGGCGCTGCCTGGAGTGATCCGGAGACGGCTTGGGCAGCGGCGCCGCCTGATCCACCAGCTCGAGCGACGCCTCCCCGTGGCCGAGCACGCACTCCGGATCGGGCCCGTCGAGCGGCAGCCCGGTGAAGAACTTCGCCGCCATGCAACCGCCGCGGCAGGCGTCGTACTGGCCACAGCTCGAACACGCGCCGGCGCTCTGCGGGCCGCGCAGCGCCGCGAACAGCTCCGAGCCGCGCCAGACCGCCTCGAAGCCGCCGCCGCGGACGTTGCCGGCCCGAAACTGCTCATGGATCGCGAACGGGCATGCGTAGACGTCTCCGATCGGGTCGATCAGGCAGACGACTCGGCCGGCGCCACACATCCCAAGCCCGGGCAGCGCGTCCCCGTAGGCGCCGAGGTGAAAGAACGAGTCGCCGGTCAGGACGTCACCGCCGTGGGCGAGCAGCCACTGGTAGAGCTCAAGCTGCTGGACGGCGGTCGGGTGAAGCCGGTCCCAGACGTCGGCCCCGCGGCCCGCCGGGCGCAGGCGGGTCAAGCGCAGCTGCGCCCGATGCGCGTCCGCGATCGCCTTGAACTCGTCCAGCTGAGCGACGTTCTCGCGCGTCACGACGACGGACAGCTTGAAGCCGTCCATGCCAGCCTGGGCGAGGTGGCCCATCGCCCGGAGCGCGGTCGCGTAGGAGCCGGGACCGCGCACCGCGTCGTTTACCCCCGCGGTCGCACCGTCGAGCGAGATCTGCACGTCGACGTAGTCGGTGCTCGCGAGCTGGGCCGCGACCGCCGGCGTGATCCGACTGCCGTTGGTCGAGAACTTGACCCCCACGTCGTGGGCGACCGCGTAGTGCAGGAGCTCCCAGAAGTCCCTGCGGACGGTCGGCTCGCCGCCGCCGATGTTGACGTAGAAGACCTGCATTCGCCGCAATTCGTCGATCAGCGACTTGCACTCGGGGGTCGTCAGCTCGTGCGGGTCGCGCCGCCCCGAGCTCGAAAGGCAGTGGACGCAGGCGAGGTTGCAGGCGTAGGTCAGCTCCCAGGTCAGACAGATCGGCGCGTCGAGCCCTGCCTCGAAGTGCTCGACCAACTTCATCGCGCCGCTGTCTCCCGCTCGCTGATCATGCCCGTCTCGGCGAGCGTGCCGAGCGCGCGCTCATATGCCGCCAGCCGGCGCTCGTCCACGCCGGCCGCGAGGCACGCGTCGCGCGCGGTGGGATGGTGCTCGAGGTTTCGCACGGCGGCGAACAGCTCCGGACTCTTCAGAAATGACAGCCTGCGGGTGCCGAAGTGGTACGCGAGCGCCCCGAACGCCTCGGGCCGCAGCGCAACCTGCTCGGGCACCGTCCAGGCGCGATCGAGGACCGACACCGGCTCGTCGCCGCGGCTTTAGTAGACCCCGCACATGCCGTCGATCGAGACGTCCTCGACCAGCAACTCCTCCTCGACCAGCACCTCGTCGGTGTCACGCCGCGGTTGCGCCTCGGGCTCCTGCTCGAGTTGGGGCTCGGCGACGTCAGGCGTCGTGGGCTCGCTCATCGTGTCCTCCTTTGACGGCTGGAAGTGGCGCTCAGTCAATCAGAGCCGAGCGACACGCGCCGACCACGTCGTCCCGGCTCCAATCGGCGTGCGTCCTGGTCGGCTCCAGTACTGTACCGTCTAGTTCTGAATTGGACCCCGACACACTCCCGCGACGCCACTCAGGAGGCCCACATGTCAGAACTGCGGACGTTGATGACCGGCATCTCGTTCGGCGAATCACCGCGCTGGCACGATGGGCGCCTGTGGTTCGCGGATTGGGGCGCCGAGGAGCTGATCGCGGTCGACCTCGACGGCCTCTCCGAGGTGATAGCCCCGGTCCACTCGTTCCCGTTCTCCATTGACTGGCTGCCGGATGGAACGCTGCTGGTGGTCTCGGCTCGAGAGCGCCAGGTGCTCCGGATGGACGGCGACCGCTCGTTTCAGACGTACGCCGACCTGCGTCCGGTCTGCGACAAGCCGTGGAACGAGATCGTCGTCGACGGCCGCGGCAACGCGTACGTCAACGGCGGCGGCTTCGATCTGATGGCGGGCGAGCAGTTCGCCCCCGGGATCGTCGCGCTGGTGACGCCCGACGGGTCGGCGCGCCAGGTCGCCGACGGGATCGCGTTTCCGAACGGGATGGCGGTCATGCCCGACAACCGGACGCTGATCGTCGCCGAGTCCTACGGCGCCCGGCTGACCGCGTTCACGATCGCCGACGATGGAAGCCTGGACGATCGGCGCGTCTGGGCCGACCTCGGCGACGCCGCGCCAGACGGCGTCTGCATCGACGCGAGCGGTGCAGTCTGGTACGCCTCGGTCCCGCAGCGATGCTGCGTGCGAGTCGCCGAGGGGGGCGAGGTGCTCGATCGGATCGAGCTTGACCGCGGCTGTTTCTCGTGCGCGCTGGGCGGCGACGATGACCGGACGCTATTCATGGTCACGCGCGAATGGCACGGCACCGGCGGCGTCGCCGACGAGCCACACAGCGGTCAGGTCGTGACCGCCCGCGCCCCAGAGGCGGGCGCCGGCTGGCCGTAGCACCGAATTTCCGAGTCGACACACTGGCCCAACCGAGCCACGGCCTAGACTTGAACCATGTCCCCAGGGCCAGTAACGCGATCGATCGGACGCGCCGCGACGCGGATACCGGGGATCCGCCGGATCCCGGTTCTCAAGCTGCTCGCCGCGGCCGAGATCGGACTGCTCGCCCGAGATCACGTGATGCGGCTGACGCCAGACGAACGCCGGCGGCTGATCAAGCTCGTGGGCACCGCCCACGGGCGCCCGGCGAACCTCGATCAAGCGCAGCGCGAGGAGCTGGCCGAACTCGTGGCCAAGCTCGAGCCGCGCCTGCTCGCGGGCGAGGCGGTCGGCAGGCTCTCGCCGTTCCCGATCCCACGGCGCATCACGCACGGTCCGCGCGACCGGCGCTGACAACGAGCTCGCGGCTAGCCGCCGACCGTCAGACGACGCGCGCCCGGCGCGGCGGTTCGCCGTCGCGGGGCTCGGGCGAGCGTCAGCGCGGCGAGCGCACCGCCGAGTAGGTACAGGCCTCCCTGAGCGTTGAGCAGCGTCATCAGGCCCAACGGGGCGGTCAACAGACCGGCGGCGAGCATTCCCGCACCCTGTCCGGCGTTTGAGACGAGCGTGTAGGCGCCGAACACCCGGCCTCGCTCGTGCTTGCCGGCCGCGAGCTGCAGGTAGCTGATCAGCCCCGTCTCGAGCACGACGCCCGGCGCGCCGGCGACCACGAACAGGAGCACGTAGACGCCGACCCCGGTGGTCAGCGGCGGCGCATTCCAGATAGTCAGGTCCAGGAGCCCGAACGCGATCGAGCCGATCGCGATCAGGCGCCCGGCGAGGTTCGGCGAACGCGTGAAGCTGAGCGCGAGTCCGGCACCGATCGCGCCGACGGCCTGCACGCCGCGCAGGAGACCGATCTCACTCGAGCCGCCGTGCAGCTCGTGGGCGACGAACAGGATGAACAGCACCACGAAGATCCCCTGCGCGATCTGGTCGACGAACGTCACCAGGAGCACGCTGCGGATCTTCCTCGAGCGCAGGGTCGCAGTGAAGCTCGTGCGCCCGTCGACACCGCCGGCGGCCGATGTGCCGCCGGGCGCGCTCGTCGCCTGCATGGCGCCCGTCGCCGGCAGGGCTGCGATCAATGCCGCGGCCGCGACGAAGCTGACGGCGTCGGCGATCACGATCACCCGCAGGTCACCGGCCGCCAGCAGCAGCCCACCCAGAGGGCCGCCGACGAGGCGCCCGATTCCGGCGTTGAGCGCGATCAGGGAATTGCCCGAGACGAGCGTCTCGGGGCGCAGCAGGGTCGGCAGCAGCGCGTTCTTGGACGGATCGAACAGCGTCGCCAGCGACGCCTGGACGACGATCACTGCGTACACGATCGCGAGCCCGGAATGGCCGCCGACGAGCAGCAGCGGCAGCAGCGAGAGCGCCTGCAGGACGGTCACTCCGAGCATCACCCGGCGGCGGTCGGCGCGGTCGGCGAGCCGCCCAGCGAGCGGGGCGAGGACGATCCCGGGCACCAGCTCGGCGAGGAACGCGACCGAGGTCCCGAGCGCCGAGCCGGTCAGACCGTAGACGACGATCGGCAGCGCGATCAGCAACATCCAGTCGCCGGCGTCCGACAGCAGCCCGGCGAACCACAGATAGCGGAAGTCGCGCTCTTGCAGTGCGGGCGGCATGCTCATTGCGCGGGCAGGTGCGGGAACGCGGTCAGCCCGACCAGCACTACCTCGGCGTCCTCGGGCGCGTCATCCCTGGTCGCGGCGAGCAGCGGCCTGATCAGAGCGTCGAGGCGTGCGGCGAGCTCCTTGAGCTCGGCCGGCGTCACGCGAATCGAATAGGCGGCCCACTGATCGGCCTCGCGCCACGCGGGCGCCACTCGATCGCGGTGCGAGAGGTACTCGCGCTGACGGCGCTGCTCGAGGGCGACCGACGCCGCGAGCACGCGCGCCGCCTCGCGTCCCTCGGGCGTCTCGGGATCGGGGTCCGGGCTCATCTCAAAGCCGGTGATCGTGGCGCGCCACGGCCGCTCGCGCCCGTCAGTCGAGCTGACCTGCTCGACGAGCCCATGGCGATCAAGCGCGCGCACGTGGTAGCTGCAGTTCGACGGCGTGTCGCCGACGGCCCTCGCGCACGCCGAGGCGGTGGCGGGACCGTCGGACATCAGGTACGTGAGGATGTCGAGCCGCACCGGGTGCGCGAGCGTCGCGAGTACGTCTGGGTCGGTGAGCAGCGGGCGGTTTTCGGGCATGGTCCGGGTCGAAGGAAGATCTGAAAGAGTCTTTCAGAGTTTTATCACAGCCGACCGACGGCGGGCGTCAGCGCGCCGCTCGGTAGCGCTGCAGCGCCTCGGCGCGCGCCTTGGCGTGGTCCACGATCGGCGCCGGATAGTCGCGTCCGATCAGGCACCCGGCCGCCCGCTGCTGGTCGCGCGACATCGCCCATGGCTGGGCCAGGAACTCATCCGGCACCCGCTCGAGCTCCGGCACGTACCGTCGGACGTAGACGCCGTCCGGGTCGAAGCGCCGCTGCTGGCGGATCGGGCTCAGGATCCGCCGCGACGCCGGCTGCGGGTCGACGCCAACCGACGCGATCCACTGCCAGTTGCCGTTGTTGCTGGCCTCGTCGCCGTCGAGCAGGAGGCGCATGAACCACCGCTCGCCCCAGCGCCAATCGATCCCCAGGTCCTTGGTCAAGAACGAGCCAACGATCAGCCGGGCACGGTTGTGCATCCACCCCTCGCGGCGGAGCTGGCGCATCCCCGCGTCGACGACCGGGTAGCCGGTCCTGCCGTCGCACCACGCGCGAAAGGGTCGCTCGGCGTGGCTCCAGCCGATCGTGCCGCGGAACCGGGGCTGGTGCTCGTGGCGCGCATCGGCCGGGAAGTGTGCGAGCACGTGGGCGTAGAAGTCACGCCAGCACAGCTGCCGGACAAACGCGTCGGCCCCCTCCCCCTCGCCGCTGAGGCGCTGCTCGATCTCCCTCGGAGACAGGCAGCCGAAGTGCAGATACGGTGACAGGCGTGAGACGCCGCCGCTGAGGTGGTCACGATCCCGCGCGTAGCCCTTGACGGGTCCGGCGATGAAGCGCCGCAGCGCCGCCCGGGCGGCGCGCTCGCCGCCGGGCATCGGATCACTGCACTGCGCTTCGAGCCCGAGGTCCGAGAGGCGGGGGAGCTCGGTCGAGGCACGCGAGCCCGAGACCCCTCGCAGGTCGCGCGGAGCCCCGAGCACGCGCCGACGGGGCTGCACGCGCCAGTTGCGCTCAAATGGCGTGAAGACGGTGTACGGCCGGCCGGCGCCCGTGCGGATCGAGTCGAGCCCGTCGACCACGAATAGTCCTGGATGCGCCACAGCGCCGATGCCGACCCTGCTCAGCGCAGCGGAGACCTGCGCCTCGCGCCTGCGCGCGAACGGTCCGGCGTCGGCGGTGAAGTGCACCGACCTGGCGTCCAGCCGGCGCGCGAGTGACGGCAGCTCGTCTTGCGGGGCGCCATGGCAGACGACCAGCCGGCTCCCGCGTTCGCGAAACGAGTGGTCGACGTCGGCCAGGCACTCGAGCAGGAACTGGGTCCGTGAGCCCGACCGGTGGCGGCCGTTGAGCAGCCCATCGTCGAGGCAGAACACCGGCGTCACCGGGCCGCCGGCGTCGATCGCCGCTCGCAGGGCGGGATGGTCACGCACTCGCAGATCGCGCCGCAGCCACAGCAGCGCTGCCATCAACCGCCGCCAGGCGCTGTCATCAATCGCCGCCGAGCGCCGTCATCAACCGCCGCCAAGCGCTGCCATCAACCGTCGCCGACCACGTCGCGCAGCGCCGGCTCGGCGAGCACGTGGCGAAAGCCGTAGCCGGCGGCGAGCAGCCGCGCCGGTACGACGCGCTGGCCGGTCGTCACGATCTCGGCCATCTCGCCGTAGAGCGCTCTGATCGCCGGGCCGGGAACCGGCAGCACCGCGGGCCGCCGGAGCGCATGACCTAGAGCGCGTGAGAGCTCGGCGTTGGTGACCGGGTTGGGCGCGGTCACGTTCACCGGGCCGCTCAGCGCCTGTTGGTCGACGCAGGCCAAGATCGCTCCGACCACGTCATCGAGGTGAATCCACGGAACGTACTGTCGGCCGCCGGCGACCGGCCCGCCGATCCCGAGCTTGAAGAACGGAAGCATCTTGGCCAGCGCACCGCCGCTGGGCGAGAGGACGACGCCGGTCCGCGTGCATACCACTCGCGCGATCTCATCCGCGCCCAGCGCCTCGCGCTCCCACGCGACCACTACCTGAGCGAGGAAGTCGTCACCGGGCGGAGCGTTCTCGTCTAGCTCCGTGTCGCCCCGGTCACCGTAGTAGCCCGTCGCCGATTGGGAGACGAGCGCCCGGGGCCGGTCCGCCTCCGGGAGCGCCTTCAGTGCCGTGACCAGCGAGCGCGTCGCGAGCACGCGGGAGTCACGGATACGCGCCTTCGCCTCGTCAGTCCAGCGTTGCGCGACCTGTTCGCCGACCAGGTTGATGACCGCGGCGGCGCCGGCGAGCGCCTCCGGTGGCGGCGACTCGGCTGTCGGCCGCGTCCACGGGTGGACCTCGACTCCCTCGCCGAGGACGTGCTTGCCCCGCTCCGCATCGCGTGACAGGGCCACGACCTGATCGCCGCGCGAGCGCAGCGCGTCGGCGACCGCGAGCCCAATCGTCCCCGTGGCTCCGGTGATCACTACCCGCATCGGCTGCACTCCCAGTTCGTTGGACTCAGGCTTCCGCCCGCTTCTCTGCAAGTGCTTCCCCGAAACAGAGCGCTCCGATCAGGACCGAGATGCCGCCCGCCACCGTCCAGGCCGGGATCGAGCCGCCGAGCGCGTAGAGCGCGATCAACGCGGCCGCCACGACCAGCCGTCCGGAGCTCCACTCGCCGGCAATCCGCAACCGGAATGCGGCCAGCCCGACCAGGTAGATCGCCACGCCGGCGCACAGCGCCAGACGCCCGGGGCCGGGCATCGGCTGCTGCGCCGGATTGTGGACCGTCAGCTTGACGCCGTCGGCGAAGATGATGATCCCCGCCACGATCACCAGATGGATGTAGCTGTAGGAGTCAGCGGCGGCCAGGACCGGGTCCGAGTGCTCGCGCAGACGCTCCTGCGCCCGCTCGGCGAATCGGTCGAAATACGTCCACCACATGCCGATCGCCGGCAACAGCCCGAGGCCCGCGGCGATCACGAGCTCCGGCGTCAGATGGCGATTGGCGGTACCCACGCCGACGCCGATCGCGACGATCGACTCGCCGAGGCAGATGATCACGAATGAGCCGTAGCGGTCCGCGAAGTGGGCCACCGCGACCTGCTGGAGCCCGCGAAGCTTCTCCCGCGTCAGCCACGCCGGGCCGGCGTAATCGATCGCGGCCGCCACCGCCCACACGAGCGCCAGCTGCCAGCCGTCGAGAAACACCGCGCCTCCGATCAGCAGCGCCATCCCGATCACCACCGTCACCGCGAACCCGGCGATCGCATCCCAGGTCGCGTTGCCCTTGCGCGATGCGTCGACGTACAGCGCGAGATGGACGAACCGCACGAGCGCATACGCGCACGCGAACAGCACGGCTTCGCTGCCGAACGCCTGCGGCAGCGCGAGCCCGACGATGAAGATCAGCACGGTCCCGGCCAGCAGGCAGGCGCGCAGTGCCCGTGAGTCCTCCTCCTCGGCGTTGGCCGCCCACACGAACGCCGACCATGCCCACCACACGAGCGCGAGCAGCAGCATCGCCTGACCGAACCGGCCCCAGGTGGGTCGGTGCGCCATCAGCGCGGTCACCTGCGTGATCGCGAACACGAACACGAGGTCCCACAGGAGCTCGACGGCGGTCGTGCGCCGCTCGATCGCTTCCTCCTCCGGGGCCGCCACCGCCAGCTCGGTCACGCTCCAAGTATCACGCCACCGTGGGGCCGGGCCTGATTGGATACCGGTCCCTAAGTCGACGTGAGGAGATTCGATGCCAGAGAGGGCAGCGATCGTTACCGGAGGATCGAGCGGGATCGGGTTGGCGATCGCGCGGATGCTGCTCGAGGAGGGCTACGGCGTGACGCTCGCGGCGCGGCGGCCGGACAAGCTCGAAGCGGCCGCGGCCGAGCTCGGCGGTGACGGCGCCGAGCTGATGCACGTCGCCGCCAACGTGGCGTCCGAGGAGGCGATCCGCGAGGTGGTCGCGGCGCACCGCAATCGCTTCGGACGACTCGACGTACTGGTCAACAACGCCGGCGTCGGAGTCGGAGCTCCGGTGGGCGAGATCGAGACCAAGCGCCTCGATATGCAGCTCGACGTCAACCTGCGCGCGATGGTGCTGTTCTATCGCGAGTGTGCGGAGATGCTGCGCAAGGCCGGAGCCGAGCACCACAACGCGCTCGTGGTCAACACGGCGTCGATCGCGGGCAAGTCCGGCGACGCCTGGGTGTCGGTCTACTCCGCGACCAAGGCCGGGATGGTCGGCTTCACACAGTCGATGAACAAGGAGCTCGGCAACGACGGGATCAAGTCGTGCGCGCTGTGCCCGGCGTTCGTCGACACCGATATGGCCGACTGGGTCAAGGACCACATCGCGGCCGAGCAGATGATCCGCCCCGAGGACGTCTCCGAGGCCGTGCGGATGCTGCTGCGCCTGTCGCCCGGCTGCGTGATCCCCGAGATCTTGTTCCAACCCCCGGGCGCCTCGCTCGGCGGGATCCCGATCACCGTCTGAGGACCGCGACGCGCGTGGTGATCGATCCAGTCAGAAAAGGTTTGTCTGGCCCGACCGGAGACGGCCCGTGAAGCTCGGGGTCAACCTGGGCTACTGGGGTTTCGGGATCGGGCCCCAGGATCAGCTGCAGGTGGTGCAGGAGGCCGAGCGGCTCGGGTACGACTCCGTCTGGGCGGCCGAGGCCTACGGCTCGGACGCGGCGACCGTGCTCGCCTGGCTGGCGGCCGGCACCACGACGGTCAAGCTCGGATCGGCGATCTTCCAGATGCCCGGGCGCTCCCCGGCGATGACGGCGATGACCGCCGCGACGATCGACGAGTTGTCGGGCGGGCGGATGGTGCTCGGGATCGGATCCTCGGGCCCCCAGGTCGCGGAGGGGTGGCACGGACAGCGGTTCGGCCGGCAGCTGCAGCGCACGCGCGAGTACGTGACGGTAGTTCGCAAGGCGCTCGCCCGCGAGCGGCTCGAGTTCAAGGGCGAGACGCTCGAGCTGCCGCTCCCGGACGGGCCGGGAAAGGCGCTGAAGCTGATGATCACCCCGGTCCAGGAGCGGATCCCGATCTACCTGGCGGCGATCGGCCCCAAGAACACGGCGCTCGCCGGCGAGATCGCCGACGGCTGGATCCCGACCTTCTTCTCCCCCGAGCACGTCGCCTCGTTTCGCGAGTTGCTCGAGGAGGGAGCGGCGCGCGCGGGGCGCTCGCTTCACGGGTTCGACATCGCGCCGACGGTTCAGGCGTACGTGTCCGAGGACCGCGATCTGGCCCGCAACCTGATGCGCCCGGTGCTCGCGCTCTACATCGGAGGCATGGGCTCGCGCAAGCAGAATTTCTACAACAACCTCGTCAAGCGCTACGGGTTCGAGGAGGCCGCGACCGAGATCCAGGACCTCTACCTCGACGGCAAAAAGACCGAGGCGGCGGAGGCGATCCCGGCCGAGCTGATCGATGCCGTCTCGTTGTGCGGTCCGCCCGACGTCGTGCGCGATCGCCTGGGCGCGTTCCGCGCCGCCGGTGTCGGGACGCTGATGGTCAGCCCGATGGCCTGGACCGTCGAGGATCGCGTCGCCCAGCTGCGCGCCGTGGCCGAACTCGCGGCTTGACGGCCGAGACGCCGCTGCGGTTCTTCCTCGGGGCGTTCGGTCAGCCCGGTCACGCGTTCCCGATGCTCGCGCTCGGCGCCGAGCTGGCCGCACGCGGTCACGACGTCACCTACGAGACGTGGTCGCGCTGGCACGAGCACGTCCGGGACGGCGGGATGGCGTTCGTCGCCGCACCGGAGTACCCGGTGTTTCCGACCATGGAGCAGCCGCTGTCCCCGTATGAGGCGATCGTCCGCGCGACAGGTGAGACACGGCCGGCGATCGCGGCCACGCGACCGGACGTGGTCGTGCACGACATCCTGACGCTCGCGCCGGCGCTCGCGGCCGAGCTCGAGGGGATCCCCAGGGCAACGCTGATCCCCCACGTCTACCCGGTCACCGAGCCCGAGTTCCCGCCTTACGCCGTCGGCGCGCGCCTGCCCCGAACCGCGGCGGGTCGTGCATTGTGGCGCTCGTTCGAGCGGCCGCTCGCGGCCGGCTTGCGCCGTGGCCGGGCGGAGCTCAACGACGCCCGTGCCCGGCTCGGACTGGCGCCACTCGAGGGCTTCCACGGCGGCCTCAGCGAGGAGCTGTGCATGGTCGCCACGTTCCACGAGCTCGAGTATCCGCGGCGCTGGCCCGAGCACGTCCAGATCGTCGGCCCGCTGATGTGGGAGCCCCCGTATGAGGACGTCGAGCCGCCGCCCGGGGACGGGCCGCTGGTGCTGGTCGCCCCGTCGACCGCGCAGGACCCCGAGCATCGCCTCCTGCGCGCTGCGGTGCGGGGACTCGCACGCGAACCCGTGCGGGTGCTCGCGACGTGGAACCGGCGCCCACTACCGGAGCCGCTCGCGGCCGGGCCCAACACACGGCTGGTCGAGTGGGTCTCCTACGCGCAGACGATGCCCCGATGCGCGCTGGTCATCTGCCACGCGGGTCACGGCACGCTCGTCCGCGCGCTCGCGTCTGGCGCGGCGGTGCTCGCGGTCCCCCACGCCGGTGACATGGCCGAGAACGCTGCGCGCGCCGACTGGGCCGGCGTCGGCGTCCGTCTGCCGTGGCCGCTGCTGAGCCCGCGGACGCTGCGGCTCGCCGCACGGCGCGCGCTCGCCAGC
>DATNKY010000166.1:0-2212 GCA_035603155.1 Solirubrobacteraceae bacterium | reverse complement strand
CAAGGCGCCCGCGACCAGCACCGCCGCCGGCGGCGCCCCCGCCGGAGCCGCGCCCGCCGGCACCGCGCCGGCCGGAGCTGCCCCCGCCGGCACCGCGCCCGCTGGAGCTGCGCCCGCCGGCACCACGCCCGCTCCGTAGGGTGGACGACACCCGCGACGCCGCCGACTCGATCGCGCGCCTTGACGCGATCACCCGCCGGCTGCGACGCGAGTGTCCGTGGGACCGCGAGCAGGACGAGCGGACGATCGTCCCGCACACCGTCGAGGAGGCATACGAGCTCGCCGACGCCGCCTATCGCCGCGATGACGCGAAGCTGATCGACGAGCTCGGCGACGTCCTGTTTCAGGTCCACTTCCTGGCTCTACTGCTCGAGGAGCGCGGCGCGGGCTCGCTGTCCGAGGTCGCCGAGCATGTGACCGAGAAGCTGATCCGTCGCCACCCGCACGTGTTCGGCGAGGTCGACGCTCCGACCGCCCCCGACGTGCTGCGCAACTGGGACGCGATCAAGCGCGATGAGCCGGGGCGCGAGCCGGGGTTGTTCGGCGAGGTGCCCGAGAACCTGCCGTCGCTGCTGCACGCGCGCAAGGTTCAGCGCCGCGCCGCCTCACGGGGGTTTGACTTTCCGGGCGTCGAGGGCGCGTTTGAGTCAGCGCGCGAGGAGCTCGCCGAGCTCGAGCGAGCCGGTGACGGGGATGAGCGCTTCCGCGAGTTGGGTGACGTGCTGTTCGCGGCCGTCAGCGTCGCTCGCAAGATGCACCTCGATCCGGAGCTTGCGCTACGTGCCTCGTCGGATCGGTTTCGCGCGCGGATGCTCGCCGCCGTCGGGCAGGCGACATCAGAAGGCCGGAGTTGGGACGATCTGCCGCCGGACCAGCAGCTCGCCTATTACAGGCGGGCATGCATGACCGAAGGAGACCCAACTCCAGATGAGCCAGATTGAGCATGTGCATGCCCGCCAGATTCTGGATAGCCGGGGCAACCCGACGGTCGAGGTCGAGCTGAGCCTGCAATCAGGGGCCTGGGGACGAGCCGCGGTCCCGTCCGGGGCATCGACGGGCGAGTTCGAGGCGACCGAGCTGCGCGACGGCGGCTCGGATTGGCTAGGCAAGGGGGTGACCAAGGCGGTCGACAACGTCAATGGCGAAATTGCGACCGCGGTCCGCGGCGAGGACGCGTCAAGCCAGGCGGCGCTCGACCGGATGTTGATCACGCTCGACGGCACCCCGGACAAGTCACGCCTGGGGGCCAACGCGCTGCTCGCGGTCTCGGTGGCCGCCGCCCAGGCGTCCGCGGCGCAGGAGCGCCAGCCCCTGTGGCGCTACCTCGGCGGCGAGGGCGCCCATGTCCTGCCGGTGCCGATGATGAACGTGCTCAACGGTGGCGCCCACGCCGATAACAAGCTCGACTTCCAGGAGTTCATGATCGTCCCGGTCGGCGCCCGCACGTTCTCCGATGCCCTGCGGATGGGGGCCGAGGTCTTCCAGCACCTCAAGCGCACGCTGCACGAGCAGGGGCTCTCGACGAGCGTCGGCGACGAGGGCGGCTTCGCGCCCAACCTGGAATCCAACGACCAGGCGCTCGAGGCGCTGATGGGCGGCATTCGCGCGGCCGGCTTCGTACCCGGCGATCAGATCGCCATCGCGCTCGACCCGGCCGTATCCGAACTCGCGCGCGATGGCCATTACGTGCTCGAGGGCGAGGGCAGCGAGCTGACCGCCGACGAGCTCGCCGCCTATTTATCCGGGCTCGCCGACCGCTTTCCGATCATCTCGATCGAGGACGGGATGGGGGAAGAGGACTGGGACGGCTGGTCGACGCTGACCGATCAGATCGGCAGCCGGATCCAGCTCGTCGGCGACGATCTGTTTGTTACCAACACCGAGCGGCTCAAGCGGGGCATCGACGCCGGCGTCGCGAACGCGATCCTGATCAAGATCAACCAGATCGGCACGCTGACCGAGACGTTCGCCGCGATCCGGATGGCGCGCGAGGCCGGCTATGCGGCAGTCATGTCGCATCGCTCGGGCGAGACCGAGGACGTCACGATCGCCGACCTCGCGGTCGCCACCGGCTGCGGGCAGATCAAGACCGGCACGCCGTCGCGCTCGGACCGCGTGGCGAAGTACAACCAGCTGCTGCGGATCGAAGAGGCGCTCGGGCCTGAGGCGTCGTACCCGGGACGCAGCGCGTTTCGCGCGTGACGGCGGCCGG
>DATNKY010000181.1:0-2888 GCA_035603155.1 Solirubrobacteraceae bacterium | reverse complement strand
TCGGCGATCGTCGCGCACTCATGCGGGATGTGGCCGTTCGAGCTCGGGAAGCCCGATGCCGCCTCGGTGATCGTCGCCATCCCGTTGGTCGTGTGGTTGCGACCGGTCATCAGACACGAGCGCGTCGGCGAGCACAACGCGGTCGTGTGAAAGTTGGTGTAGACGAGACCGCGTTCGGCGATCCGATTGATGTTCGGAGTCTCGATCATCCCTCCGAACGGCTCCATCGCCGAGAACCCGACGTCATCCAGAACGATGTACAGCACGCTCGGCGTCCCCTCCGGGGCGATTGGCTGCGTGTACGGCTCCCAGTCGGGAACCGACTCGGTCACATCTACGTTGACGACACCCTTGAACGGCTTGGCCATGAGCTCTGTCTCCCGTCGTGGATTTCGCAGATCTGTGTCGCCCCGAGCGTGCGCCCTGCCAAGGGCTGCGGTCATCATACGATCGGCGCTGCGGCGCCGTTATCGCCGTCGCTCGCCTATCTCAGCGCGGACTCGAGCGCGGCGAGGATCGCATCCCGGCCCTCGGCGGCGATCGTCAGGCGGTACTCGTCTGCGTGATACGCGATCTCGAGAAACGAACCGCAGTCACGTTCGATCTCGAGCCTCCGCCCGAGCGGCCCGCCGGCGAATGGCGAGGATCTGGCCGACCCACGCAGCGAGTTTTGCAGAGAGGTTGAGCGGCGCCCCTGCGCGCGCGACAATCACTACGAAGCGACGTCATCTTTCCGCCGCCCGACGGGACCAAAGCTGGGGGTCTTTGCGGCCGGCGCAAACGAGCGTCGTGGCGCACACGACCACGAAGGAGCCGGACTATGTCTGAGGCATTGCAGTGGGCCGCTGCGATTGTGGTGCTCGTGGCCTTTGGACTGTCACAGTGGGGACTGTGGTCAGTGATCTCCTATCGCTACCTGGTCTGCAACTTCCTCGGCGGCGCCGGCCTGTCCGCCGCCGCCGTGCTCAGCGGCCAGTGGGGCTTCGTCGTCCTGGAGGGCGTCTGGGCGCTGGTGGCCGCGCGAAGCATCGCGGCTCGGCTCAGCGGGCGTGAGCTGCGCGTGCCGACCACCTGACGGATCGAGCCCGGTGCGCGGACGCGCGACGCGCACCGGATGGCCACGCGACGGACCGCGCGAGCCGGACGGCGCCTACGGAGCCGGCGCCAGGTTTGACACGTCGAAGTCGTCGAACGCCACCTGCAGGTCATTGCTCGTCCCTGCGCCGTTGAAGCCGAACAGGCCGACCTTGACGTTTGACAGGCTCGCGCCGACGTTGTAGATCGGCGTGAAGTTCACGCCATCGGTCGAGTAGTAGGTCGTGTAGCGCGGGCCCTGCTTGACCATCCGCAGCCAAACCGTGTCACCGGTTAACACGCCGGCCGTCGGGATCGTCGTCAGCACCTGGCTCACCGGATTGCCGGACAGGCTGTCCTCGGTGGTCTCACTCAACCGCGCGGCACCACCGCTGAACTCCCAGTCGAGCTTGAGGTAGTTGTCATCGTCCTGGTAGGCGATGATCCCCGCCTGCTGCGTGGGCGTGTGCGGTGGTGCACTGAACGTCAGCTTCGACTCGATCGTCCAGTTGCCGAGCGCCGGCTGCACGAGGATGTTCCGGGCCGTGTTGTTGGTGCCGGTCAGATCGCCGGTTTCGGGCGTGATCACCAGCGAGCCGTTGCTCACCTGCTCGTTGGCGGGATCCTGCCTGATCCACGTCCACTGCGGGCCGACGTCGGTCCCGTTGAAGTCGTCGCTCGTGGGCGGGTGGGCGAAGTAGACGTTGTAGGTCGAGGTCACGCCGTCGGGGCCGGTGATCGCGACCGTTCCCGTACCCGGTACTGCGCTCGGTTGGGTGATCGTCACGTTCGCGGCGCGATCGGGCGCCGTGGCCGACAGCCGCGGCGTCCCCTCGTTGGCGCCGACGATCACGTCATAGCCGAGCGTGTCGGGGTGGAATCCGAGCAGCGGCCTACCGTCGACCCTGATCCCGCTCAGCTCGGACAGCACTCGGACGACGAACGTCGTTGACTTGGTCACGCCCCGGTACCTCGCGCGGGCGGTGATCGTCGCGACGCCGTTTGCGAGCGTCGTGATCTGACCGCGGCGGGATACGGACGCGACCTTCGGATGGTCGCTGCTGAACGAGAACGTCATCCCCCTCGGGAACGGCTTGCTGCTGCCGGCCTTGATGTAGCCGAACAGCGTGTCGTCGCTCATCGACGCGGTCAGCTGCGGGAGAACGGTGACGCCCTCGGGATACATGACGCGCTGCTGGATGCCACGAGCCGGGTCGCCCTCCATGACGGGCTTCGCGGACAGTACGTTGAGCCTCGGCGTCAGCGACCCGTGAACGGTGACGTCGTCCTGCAGCGCGATATCGTTGTCGGCGCTCGAGCTTCCGACCTGGATCGAGTAGCGCCCATCGTCGACCGTCCACCTGCTGGCGTTCTGGTCGAAGAACGCGAGCTGCGGGACGTCGACGGTGAAGGTCACACGCTTGGTCTGGCCGGGGCCGAGTGACACCGTCCGGAAGCCCTCGAGGCGCTTGATCGGGCGCTGCAACGACGCCGGTGCGTCGGGTTCTCCCACATAGAGCTGGGCCACCTCGCTTCCCGGCACATCACCCGTATTGGTTACGTCTGCGGTCACGTCGAAGGTGTCATTCGCGCCCAGGTGCGTCCGATCGATGTTCAGCCTTGAGAACTTGAATGTCGTGTAGCTAAGTCCGTAGCCAAACGGGTACTGGACGTTGCCGAGCGAGCCGTTGTAGTACATGTAGGTCCGGCCCGGGTTGATGCCGTTCGGGCGGATGCTGTAGTCGGTGATCGGCTCGGGGATCTGAGCGAGTGACGTAAACCAGGTCGCCGACAGCCGGCCGCTCGGGTCGTAG
>DATNKY010000644.1:0-7084 GCA_035603155.1 Solirubrobacteraceae bacterium | reverse complement strand
GTGGTGGCGGCGCCGACGTTGGCGGTGTTGCGGGGGATGCGACGGCCGCGGCGCGCCTCGCTCAGCCCGCGCTCGACGCCGGTCCCGGCCAGCCGCCGATCATCGCCCGGTCGGTCTGGGCCCAGGGCCGCGCCCGCCCGGCCGGCCCGGCCAACTATGGAGACATGAAGCTCGCGTTCGTCCACCACACGGATAACCCGAACGGCTATTCGCGCGCCGACGTGCCGGCGCTGCTGCTCGCGATCTTCGATTACCACCGGTTCGTCCGCGGCTTCTTCGACATCGCCTACAACTTCATCATCGACTCGTTCGGCCGCATCTGGGAGGCGCGCGCGGGCGGGATCGACGAGCCCGTGATCGGCGCCCACGCCGGCGCCTACAACGCCGAGTCGACCGGGGTCGCGGTGCTCGGCACATTCATGTCGGTGGTGCCGCCCCCGGCCGCGATCGGCTCGCTCGAGCGGTTGCTCGCGTGGAAGCTGGCGCTGCATGGGATCCCGTCGCTGGGACAGGTCGAGGTCGTGGTCGACCCAGCGGACGCCTTCTATACGCCGTTTCGGCCGGGGGCTCACGTCCGGCTGCCGCGCGTCGCCGGTCACCGGGACGGCGATCTCACCGACTGCCCCGGCGACGCCTTCTACGCGCGGCTGCCCGCGATCCGCCCGCGGATCGCGCGGCTCGAGGGGGTGCCGGCGGTGCTGACGCTCGCGGCCGCGAGCGCGACCGTCGCGCCGGGAGCGGCCCTGGGATTGACCGGGACCCTCGGGATGCGCCACGGCGCCCCGATCGCCGGCGCCCCGGTCGAGGTCCAGCGGCTCAGCCACGATCGCGCGGTCACGCTCGCCACCGCCACCACCGCGGCCGATGGGACGTGGAGCACGACCGTGCCGAGTCTGGAGCGCGACGTCGTGCTGCGAGCGCTGCATCCCGTCTCGCCGGCCGCGGCATCGAACGTGATCGGGGTTGGCGTGGAGCCGGTGCTGACGCTGACGCTGATGTCACAGCCGCCGGTGCGGATCACGGGCACGGTGGCGCCGCCCAAGCGCAACGTGACGCTCGACACCTTCCGGCTGGTCAACGGGCAGCGGCGGCTGATCCAGCGACGGCGGATCAGGACCAGCGGCGGCCACTTCAACGTCCGCGCGCTGATCGGCGCCAAGCCCGGGAGCTACGTGCTCGTTGCGCGGACGCCGGCGGGCGACGGGACGCTCGCGGGGGCGTCACCGCCGTTGAACGTCACGGTGTGACGCGAGCTTTGGGGATTTTGGACGCTATATGTCCAAAATGCCCAACGGACCCGCCTCACCGGGCGCGTCGGGCCGCCGCGAGCGCCAGCGCAGGCACCCGTGGTCTATGACTTCGGTGTGCTCCAGGGCGCGCGCAGGCGCCGCTCGACCTCGCCCCCGAGCTCGCCGATCGCGATCCGGTCCTGGACGAGGCTGTCGCGCTCGCGCAGCGTCACCGTCCGGTCCTCGAGCGACTGGTGGTCGATCGTCACCGCCCACGGGGTTCCGATCTCGTCCTGGCGGCGGTAGCGCCGGCCGATCGCGCCGCCCTCGTCGTACTCGACCTGCATCAGCTCACGCAGTTCGCGATAGACCTCGCGGGCGAGCTCAGGCTGGCCGTCCTTGCGAACCAGCGGCAACACGGCGACCTTGACCGGCGCGAGCAGCGGGTGCAGGCGCAGCACCGTGCGCTGCTCGCCCCCGATCTCGTCCTCGTCGTAGGCGTCGACGAGGAACGCGAGCATCGCGCGGTCGGCCCCGGCGGCCGGCTCGATCACGTGCGGGACGTAGCGCTCGCCGGTCGCCGTGTCGACGTACTCGAGCTTCTGCCCGGAGTGTTCGGCGTGCTGCGTCAGATCGAAGTCACCGCGGTTGGCGATCCCCTCGAGCTCCTGCCAGCCGATCGGGTAGAAGTATTCGACGTCGCTCGTGGCGCTCGAATAGTGCGACAGCTCGTCGGCGTCGTGGGCGCGCAGGCGCAGGTGATCGCGGCGGATGCCCAGACCCGTGTACCACCGCATGCGCTGCTCGAGCCAGTGCTCGAACCACTTGGGAGCCTCGTCGGGCGGGACGAAAAACTCCATCTCCATCTGTTCGAACTCGCGTGTCCGGAAGATGAAGTTGCCCGGGGTGATCTCGTTGCGGAAGCTCTTGCCGATCTGCGCAATCCCGAACGGCGGCCGCTTGCGCGAGAACTGGAGGTAGTTCTTGAAGTTGAGGAAGATCCCCTGGGCGGTCTCGGGGCGCAGGTAGACGGTCGAGCCCTCCTCCTTGATCGGGCCGATCGTGGTCTCGAACATCAGGTTGAAGTCGCGCGCCTCGGTCAGATCGCATTCTGGCGTCTCGCCCGGGTGCTTGGAGGGCTTGCGGCCGCAGGCCGAGTACTGCAGGTGGTCGGCGCGGAATCGCAGCTTGCAGGTGCGGCAGTCGACCAGCGGGTCCGTGAACCCGGCCAGGTGGCCGCTTGCCACCCAGGTCATCGGATGCTGGATGATCGCCGAGTCAAGCGCGACCACGTCGTCGCGCTCCTGCAACAGAGCGCGCCACCACTGCGCCTTGATGTTGTTCTTGAGCAACACGCCGTAGTGGCCGTAGTCGTAGCTCGAGCCGATCCCGCCGTAGATCTCGCTGCTCTGAAAGACGAACCCGCGGCGCTTGGAGAGCGAGACGATCTTGTCCATCGTCACCGGCTCGTCGGGCATCTGGTCACTCGGGGCGGGTTCTGCGCTCATCGCCGGGCTGATGCTAGCCGTCGGCCGCGGCGCGGCCCGCGTTGCTGAAATGAGGCAAAAACCTTGGCACTCCCCCTATGAGAGTGCCAAGGCCTTCCGCTATACTCTCTGAAGCGATGCCGATTTACGAGTACCGGTGCAAGAAGGGCCACACGTTCGAGGTCATGCAGCGCATGTCGGACGATCCGGTCAGCACCTGCGAGGTCTGCGGGACCCCGGTTCAGCAGGTGTTTCACCCGATCGCGGTCCACTTCAAGGGTTCGGGCTTCTACAACACGGACTACGGCACGCGCAAGCGTTCGCGCGAGAAGGAAGCGGCGAACGCGGACTCGGGTGACGGCTCCAAGAAGGAGTCCAAGGACAGCAAGGACACCAAGAGCACGGACTCGAGCTCGACCGCCTCCAAGGAGTCGAGCTCGCCCAAGAAGCCGGACTCGGGCGCCAAGAAGGCCGCCGCGGCGTAGCCAGGCCGCGCCCGACACACCGACAGGCCGGGCCCGACACACCGACAGACCGACGGACCGACGGACCGACAGACCGTGTTAGCCGTTCATCAGCTTGTGCACCGCGCGGTGCACATCCTGCGGTGACGCGACCAGCGCGTCCTCGCCGTCGGGCAGCGTCTCAGACGCCGTCGGCTTGAGCACGTCCGTCGGCGCCGAGCCGCCGATCTCCGACGCCGCGAACAGGCTCAGCATCGTGAAGCCGCCCATGTCGGTGCGCAGCGTCTTGGGCGCGTACCAGGACGCCCACGGGAGGCGGAAGAAGGTCGACGGAGAGGTCAGCCTTGACTTGATCGAGTTGAGGATCTTCTGCTGGTAGCCCGCTCGCGTGAGGTCGGTGCTGGCGGCGTTGCAAGTGTTCTCGCGCGTGCGAGCCAGCGTCAGCGCCTGGATTCCGCTCAGATGGTGCACGCCGGGCTTCAGAAACAGCGAGAAGCCGCCGAGCTTGGCGCCGCCGCTGATCGTCGAGCAGATCCGCCCCGTCTTGACGTTGACTCCGCCGATCGCGTCGATGAACTTCGGGAAGTTGGCCAGGTTGACGACGATCAGGTGGTTGATCTTGACCCCGGTGAACTGCTCGACGGTCTTGACCGCCAGCGCTGGGCCGCCGTATGCGTAGGCGGCGTTGATCTTCGTCGACCCATAGCCCGGAATGTTCGCGACGGTGTCACGCGGGATCGATAGCCGGCGCGAGACGCCGCCGCCGATCCGCCACAGCATGATCGTGTCCGAACGGCTCCCCTTGTCACTGGTGTCGGCGCCCGGCTCCTTGGAGCCCTTGGGCCGCTGATCGGTTCCGAGCACGAGGATCGTGTCGGTCGAGGTCAGCATGTTGCCGCCGGGGGACAGCGCGTTGATCGCCGACTTCGGGAGCGAGCCGCTGTTGACCTGAGCGCTGACCAGGAACAGCACCAGCGACAGCAGCAGCCAGCTGACGATCGCGATCGCGATGTACTTGAGCACCCGCAGCGGCGTGATCCGGCCGCGCCAGCCCTCCTTGACCTTCCGGTCACCGTCACGATCGTTGTCGCGGCCGCCGCGCTGCGGGGCGCGCCCATCCGCGAGCGCCGTGTCATCCTCGCCGCGCAGCCGCGCTCGTAGGCCGCGCGGGGCCGAGCGGTAGGTCGTGTAAGGGCGGTCCTTCGAGCGAGGCGGAGCGGATGAATCGCTCCTGTAGACCCGGTAAGGAGGGTCCCCGCCAGGCGCCCGATTTCTCGAATCGTTGGGCATCTAAGACTGCATATAGTGACTGCATGCCGGTGCGACGCACTATCGGCGTCGACCTCGGCGGTACCAAATTGCTGGCCGGCGCGGTAGATCCGCGGCTCCGGGTACACCACCGAGCACAGCGCACCGTCACGGGTCTCGATCAGGCTGCGCTACTCGACGTAGCGGTTGATGCTATCCAAGAGGTCCGCGAAGCCTCGGGGGATGAGGTGCAAGCGGTCGGTTTCGGGATCCCCTCGCAGATCGACCGGCGGACCGGAATCGCAGTCGTGGCGGTCAATCTGCCTTTGGCGGACATCGCTTTTGGCGATGTGATGTCCGAACGGCTGGACCTGCCCGTGTTCGTCGACAATGACGGAAATGTTGCAGCGATCGCCGAGCATCGCGCCGGCGCGGCCCAGGGGGCGAGCGAGGTCGTGGTGCTCACGATCGGGACCGGGATCGGCGGCGGTCTGATCCTCCGCAACGAGATCTATCGCGGCTCGATCGGCGCGGCCGGCGAGCTCGGCCACATCGTGATCGACTTCAACGGCCCGCACTGCCAGGGCAACTGTCCCAACTACGGCTGCGTCGAGGCGTTCGCGTCGGGGACCGCGCTGGCGCGCGAGGCGCGGCGGATCGCCGGCGAGTGGCCCGCTTCGGCGCTCGCCCGCGCGCTGGCCGAGGGCCGCGAGCTGGCCGGCCCGCTCGTCACCGAGCTGGCCCACGACGGCGACCGGGCGGCGATCGAGGCGATCGAGCTGATCGGCACGCGGCTCGGGATCGCGATCGCGAACCTGGTCAACATCCTCAACCCCGAGGTCGTGGTGATCGGAGGCGGCGTGATCGCAGCCGGCGAGCTCCTGCTGGCACCGGCCAGGGCGGAGGTCGCCTGGCGCGTGCTGCCGCCACTGCGCGACTCGGTGCGGATCGTCCCGGCGAGGTTCGGCGTCGAAGCGGGGATGATCGGCGGCGCGGTGCTCGCGTTCGACGGGCTCGCCGAGGCGGCGGCCGGCCGATGAGCGCGGGCCGGCTGATCGTCTGCCCGACCCCGATCGGCAACCTGGGGGACGTCACCCTGCGCGTGTTGTCGGCGCTTCGCGAGGCCGACATCATCGCCTGCGAGGACACGCGCCGCACTCGCGTCCTGCTCGAGCGCTACGGCGTCGGCGGACAGCTCGTCAGCTACCACGAGCACAACGAGCGCGCGCGAGCCGGCGAGCTGGTGGCCAAGATGGAGGACGGGGCCGTGGTCGCGCTCGTCTCCGACGCGGGGATGCCGCTCGTCTCCGATCCCGGGCTGGTGCTCGTGCGGGCGTGCGTTTCCGCCGGTCTCGGCGTCGAGGTGCTGCCCGGGCCGTCGGCCGCGCTCAACGCGCTTGTCGCGAGCGCGCTGCCGGCCGACCGCTGGCGCTTCGTCGGCTTTTTGCCGCGCAAGCGCGGCGAACAGGAGCGCGTGTTCGTATCGCCGGAGACCGTCGTCGCGTTCGAGTCTCCGCGTCGGCTGGCCGCTTCGCTCGAGGCGTTGGCGGCGCTCGATCCGGACCGCCAGGTGGCCGTCTGCCGCGAGCTGACCAAGCTCCACGAGGAGATCGTGCGTGGCCCGGCATCGGAGCTCGCGGCCCGTTACCGAGTGCAGCCGCCGCGCGGCGAAATCGTCGTCGTGATCGGTCCGGCGGCTGCGCGGGAGGTCGATCTCGACCGCCCGCTGGCGGCGCTCGAGCGCCTCGTCGACTCGGGCGCCAAGCCGCGTCCGGCCGCGACCGTAGTCGCTGAGTTGACCGGAGTGAGCGCCAACGCGCTGTACCGCGCGCTGACCGAGGCGCACGACCGGTCGACGAGCTAGCGAACTCAGGGCGCGTCGATGACATCCGACGACCTCTGCTGGATGCCCGCCCGCCGCCTGGCCGCCGGGATCGCCGCGAAGACGTTCTCAGCGGTCGAGGTGCTCGATGCGCACCTCGCCCGGATCGCGGAGGTCAACCCGGCCGTCAACGCGATCGTCACCCTCGATCAGACCGGTGCTCAGGCCGCCGCGCGGGCCTCCGACAACGCGATCGCGCGCGGCGAGACGATCGGTCCGCTGCATGGCCTCCCGATCGCGGTCAAGGATCTCGAGGACACCGCCGGAATGCGCACGACGTACGGGTCGCCGATCTTCGCCGACCAGGTCCCCGAGCGCGACAGCCTGCTGGTGGAGCGGCTCCGCCGAGCGGGGGCGATCGTGATCGGCAAGACGAACACGCCCGAGTTCGGAGCCGGATCGCAGACCTTCAACGAGGTCTTCGGGGTGACCCGCAATCCCTACGACCTCGCGCTCACACCGGGCGGCAGCAGCGGCGGGGCCGCGGTGGCTGTCGCGACGGGGATGGTCCCGGTCGCGGACGGCTCCGACCTCGCGTCGAGCGTGCGTAACCCGGCCGCGTTCTGCAACGTCGTCGGACTGCGCCCGTCACCCGGACGGATCCCGTCCGCGGGCGTGGGCAGCGATCCCTGGGAGCCGCTGTCGGTCCTGGGCCCGATCGCCCGGAGCGTCGACGACGCGGGTCTGCTGCTCGGAGCGCTCGCCGGCGAGGATCCGCGCGACCCCCTGTCGGTCGCGGCGCCGGCCGACGCACTCGCGCCGATCACGCCGGCC
>DATNKY010000407.1:0-3093 GCA_035603155.1 Solirubrobacteraceae bacterium | reverse complement strand
CCGGCGCCCCGACGGGCCCGACCTCGCGCACCGACTTCGCGTGCATGCGGCTGTCGCTCGAGGAGATCAGCAGCGCCGCCAGCACCGCGCCGGCCAGCGCGAATCCGGCGGCGAACAGGAACGCTCGGTCATATCCCTTGGTCAGTGCGACCGATGTTGTGTGTAAACCCGCGTGGAAGAGGCTCTGAGTGCGGCTGTTGGCAACCGTGGCGAGGATCGCGAGACCGAGCGCGCCGCCGACCTGCTGCGAGGTGTTGATCAGTCCAGAGGCGAGCCCCGCCTCGTGCGGTCTGGTTCCGGACACCGCGGCGATGGTCACAGGCACGAACGAGAATCCGAGCCCGACCGCGGCGAGCAGTGAGGGACCGAGCACGTCACGCCAATACGAGCCGCCGGTGCCCGGAAGCTGTCCGAACCACACGAGCCCGCCGGCGATCAGCAACAGGCCGACGATCAACGGCGGCTTGAACCCGAAGCGGTTGACCAGCTGCGCGGCGATGCCGGCGGACAGGATGATTCCGATCGCGAGGGGCAGGTACGAGATTCCGGTCTTGATCGGCGAGTAGTGCGTCACGTCCTGGAGATACAGGGAGATGAAGAAGAACATCGAGAACAGCGACATCCCGATCAGGAGGCCGACGATGTTCGCACCGCGCAACGTCCGCAGCCGGAAGATCGAGAACGGCATCAACGGGTCCCGCGAGCGCTTCTCGATCACGATGAACACGACGAGCAGCGCGGCCGCGGCCGCGAGGCGCAGCAACGTCGTGGTCGATCCCCATCCTGTGTTGACGGCGTCGACGACCGCGTAGACCAGCAGCGACAGCCCTGCCGTGACGGTCACCGCGCCTGGGAAGTCAAACGACTTGGCGCCATTCTCGGCGCGGCTCTCGACGAGCACCCGTGGAGCCAAGCCGGCGGCCACGAGTCCGATCGGAACGTTGACGAACAGGACCCAGCGCCAGCTCAGGCCGCTTGTCAGAATTCCGCCCAGGAGCACGCCGGCCGCGCCGCCGGCACCGGCGACGGCCCCCCAGATTCCGAGGGCGCGGTTGCGTTCCGGGCCTTCGGCGAACGTCGTTGTGATGATCGAGAGCGCTGCCGGTGAGACGATCGCGGCGCCGAGGCCCTGAACCGCGCGGGCCGCGATCAGCCACGGCTCGGACTGCGCGATCCCGCCGGCAAACGAGGCCAGCGAGAACAGCACCAGGCCGCAGATGAACATGCGCCGCCGCCCGAGCAGGTCAGCGAGGCGCCCGCCGAGCAGCAGGAAGCCGCCGAAGGTCAGCGTGTAGGCGTTGACGACCCATGACAGATCGTCACGTGAGAAGTGAAGATGGGCGCCGATCGACGGCAGCGCGACGTTCACGATCGCGGCATCGATCACGACCACGAACTGCGTCATCGCCAGCAGGATCAGCGCGAGGTTCTTGGCGCGGGGTGTCTCGAGCGTCGTCGGAGACGAAGTCGCGCGCCGCTTCGCTGAAGTGGTGTTGTTTTGCATGCTCACAGTGTCTCGTCGATTGAGGTCAGTTTCGGTCCGCAATCGGATTCCCGGGCGATGACGCTGCGGTCAGCTTTTGACCTTGTACGCCCGCCCAAGAACTCACGTCTTGCCCGATCCGGGATATCAGCAGGGCCTACCAAGACCATACGGGGTGGGCCAGCTCGGCCCTGGGCCATCGCCCCTCGAGGTCGGCGTTGGGACAAACATTTCGGACACTCCTGTAGTCGGAGAGGGGTGCCCTTCACGCTAAGTCGCCTCGCGTCCGGTGTGAAAGACCGGTTCGGGCTGTCTTCATCCCCTCCCGGCGTGACCCTACGTAGGTCCGAGCTCCCGATCGCCGCGCCACTGAGCGGGGTTCGGGACCCGCGACCCAGGGGTAGGATCGGTGCGTGACCGATCTGCGTCGGTTGCAGTACTTCGTTGCCGTCGCGCGGGAGCGCAACTTCACGCGCGCTGCCGGACGGCTCCACATCGCGCAGCCTGCGCTGAGTCGCCAGGTCAGGTTGCTCGAACAGGAGCTGGGCGTCGAGCTGTTGCATCGAACGACGCATCAGTTCGAGCTGACACAGGCAGGTGAGTTCCTCCTCGCGCGTGGTCCGGAGGTGCTGAGCGCGGCCGACGAGCTGTGGCGGAGCGTTCGAACGTACGGCACCGGTGACCGTGCCGAGCTCGTGGTCGGATATGGGGCGAGCGCCAGCTATGAGACCGGACCAAGGCTCCTCGCGCGGCTGGCAGACTTGCACCCTGGGATCAGCATCGCGGCCTCGGTCAGGTCAACTGGCGAGATCGTTGCCGGCGTGGGCGATGGCTCGATCGATCTCGGCTTGGTCCGTTGCCCGCCGCGGACGGCGGAGCTGGATACCCGGGTGATCCGATTCGAACGGCAAGTCGTGCTGCTGCGCCGTGACCATCGTCTGGCGTCTCAGGATTCCGTCGGCGTGGCGGAGCTCGCGGAGGAGACGTTTCTCCTGCATCCGCGCGAGGCAAACCGTGGCCACTACGACGCCGTGCTGGAGCTGTGCCGGAAACATGGCGTAGAGCCCAAGGTTGCGTTGCGCGCGCTGACCTTCGACCTGCGCTACAGCCCGATCGTCGAGAACGGCGCGGTATCGATCATCGGCGAATCGACGACGTCCGGACTGCCGGAGGAGCTGAGCTGGGTCGCTCTCGAGCCGCCCGCGTGCTTTGAGGTCAGCCTGATCGCCCGGCGTCACAGCCGTTCTCCGGCCGTCGGCCGGGTGCTTGATTCCGCGGTGGTGATCTCCGCGGATCTCGGCTGGATCTGACCCGGACGAAGCTCGTGGCTCCACGGCGTTCATGCCGGTCGGTGCTCAAGAGATGCCGGAGCGGTCTTTCACATCTCGAGCGCCCAGACCTACGGTGACGGTCGAAGCTCAGCCCGGTGCCCCGGTCGCCGAGCTTCCCGTACCGATCACCGACACACGGAGCGCTGAAGATGAGTCAGGAAGCCGACAACAAGAACATCATGCGGCGATACGTTGACGCGCTGCAGGCGGCCGACACAGCCGCGGTTGCCTCGTTCTTCGCCGAGGACGCGACATGGACGCTGCTCGCCGGCGACCTCC
>DATNKY010000461.1:0-8119 GCA_035603155.1 Solirubrobacteraceae bacterium | reverse complement strand
TGTTCGGCGCGCGCGAGGCGTTCGCCTCGACCGGGCGCACGCTGCCGATCCACACGTCCGTTTCGCTGCTGCCCAACGGCGGCAAGATGCTGCTCGGCACCGACATCTCCGCGGTGCTCACCACCCTGGAGGCGCTGAAGGTCGACGTGATCGGCCTGAACTGCTCCACCGGCCCCGAGGACATGCGCGACGCGATCCGCTTCCTCGGCGAATACAGCTCGGTTCCCGTCCACTGCATCCCGAACGCCGGCCTTCCGCTCCAGGGACCGAACGGCGAGACGATTTTCCCCGAGCAGCCCGAGCCGCTCGCCAACGCGCTGGGCGAATTCGTCGACCGCTACGGCGTGAGCATCGTCGGCGGTTGCTGCGGAACGACGCCTGAGCACATCCGGGCGATCGCCGAACGCGTCAAGGACACGATTCCCCAACCGCGACCGGCCGTACGAGCGCCCCACGCGAGCTCGATGATCGCCGCGACTGCGCTGGTCCAGGACCCGCGCCCGACGATCGTCGGCGAGCGCGTCAACTCGCAGGGTTCGCGCAAGGCCAAGGAGATGCTGCTCGCCAACGACTACGACGGCCTGCTGGTCGTCGCCGAGGACCAGGTCACCGGCGGCGCGCACGTGCTCGACGTCTGCGTGGCGCTGACCGAGCGCCAGGACGAGGCCGATCAGATGCGCGAGATCGTCAAGAAGATCTCGCTCTCACTACCTTCGCCGATCCAGGTCGACTCGACCGAGCCCGACGTGATCGAGGCCGCGCTCGAACAGATCCCCGGCCGCGCGATCGTCAACTCGATCAACCTCGAGGCCGGGCGCGCCAAGCTCGATCTCGTTGTTCCGCTCGCCAAGGCGCACGGCGCGGCGGTGATCGCGCTGACGATCGACGAGGTCGGGATGGCCAAGACGGCGGCCCGCAAGCTCGAGGTCGCGCAGCGGATCACACAGCTGTGCTGCGACGAGCACGGGCTCGACCGCGAAGCGCTGATCTTCGATTGCCTCACGTTCACGCTCACGACCGGCGACCCGGAGTGGCGGCCGAGCGCCGTCGAGACGATCGAGGGGATCCGGCTTGTCAAGCAGGAGCTGCCGGGCGTCAAGACGTCGCTCGGAGTCAGCAACGTCAGCTTCGGGGTCGGACTGCCCGCGCGCTCGGTGCTCAACAGCGTGTTCCTGCACCACTGCGTCGAGGCGGGCCTCGATCTGGCGATGGTCAACCCGAACCACATCACCCCGTATGCCGAGATCCCCGAGCTCGAGCGCCAGCTCGCCGACGACCTCGTATTCGACCGCCGCGATGACGCGCTCGAGCGGTTCATCGCGCACTTCGAGGCCAAGGGACCGCAGGAAGCCGACTCCGGCGCCGCCGACCCTACCGAGGGGATGGAACCCGAGGAGGCACTGCACTTCCACATCCTGCGCCGCAAGAAGGAGGGCGTCGAGGAGTGGATCGACGCGAGCGTCGAGAAGATCGGCGCCGTCGAGACGCTCAACCACGTGCTGCTCCCGGCGATGAAGGAGGTCGGCGACAAGTTCGGCGCCGGCGAGCTGATCCTCCCGTTCGTGCTCCAGTCCGCCGAGGTGATGAAGCGCGCCGTCGCCCGGCTCGAGCGCTACCTCGACAAGCTCGAGGGCTACACGAAGGGCACCGTGGTGATCGCGACCGTGTTCGGGGACGTCCACGACATCGGCAAGTCGCTCGTCAACACGATCCTGACCAACAACGGCTACACGGTGGTCGATCTCGGCAAGCAGGTGCCGATCTCGACGATCCTCGACGCCGCGGTCGAACACGACGCGACCGCGATCGGCCTCTCGGCGCTGCTCGTGTCGACCTCGAAGCAGATGCCCGCGTGCGTCCAGGAGCTCCACGAGCGCAAGCTTCCGTTCCCGGTTCTGATCGGCGGCGCGGCGATCAACCGCAATTTCGGGCTGCGGATCCTCTACCCGAACGGGGCCGAATCCGACGAGACCTACGAGCCCGGCGTGTTCTACTGCAAGGACGCGTTCGAGGGGCTGGCGAAGATGGATCAGCTCGTCGACCCGGAGGCGCGCGAGGCCCTGGTCGCCAAGACGCGCACCGCGGCCCAGACGCTTCGCGATCGGCCCGAAGCCGTCGACGAAGATGCGCCGGCGGTGACCGACGCCTCGGTGCGCAGCGGCGCGCGAACCGACAACCCGATCCCGCAGCCGCCGTTCTGGGGCGTGCGCGAGCTCGAGGTACCGCTCGACGAGGTCTATCGCCACCTCGACACTCACGTCCTGTTCAAGCTCCACTGGGGCGGCCGTGGCGTCAAGGGCGACGACTGGACGCGCCTGCTGCGCGACGACTTCCAACCGCGCCTCGAGCGCATGTGGCGCGAGGCCACAGCGGGCCCGGGAGGCCCGCGAAGCAATTATCTGCATCCCCGCGCGCTGCTCGGCTACTTCCCCTGTAACGGCGACGGCAATGAGCTGATCGTCTGGGATCCCGATGCGCCCGGCGAGCGCGAGCTCGCCCGGCTCGTGTTCCCGCGCCAGCCTCGCCACGACCGCATCTGCCTGGCGGACTTCTACCGGCCGCTCGGCGCCGAGCCCGACGTGGTCGCGCTGCAGGCGGTCACCGCCGGCAGCGAAGTGACCGACCTGATGGCGTCGCTCGAATCCGAAGGCGAATTCGCCGAGCAGCTGTTCGTCCACGGGCTCGGCGTGCAAACCGCGGAGGGGACGGCGGAATGGCTGCACGCGGAGGTTCGGTCTGGGCTGGGGGTCGGCCCCGCACAGGGCCGCCGCTACTCGTGGGGCTACCCATCGTGCCCCGAGCAATCGGAGCTGACCAAGGTGTTCTCGCTGCTCGACGCGCCGTCGATCGGACTGCGCCTCTCGGGTGGGTACGCGGTCGAACCCGAGCAGTCGACGTTGGCGATCGTCGCCCATCACCCGCAGGCGGTCTACTTCGGGATGCGCTCCGGGACGCTGCCGCGCACGCCGCGCCAGGCCGACGACGAACTGATCGCGGGAACCGAGAAGGACCCGACGCGCCTGGACACGCTCGCCGACGCCGAGACGGAGTCGGCCTCGAACGACGAGCCGGCGATGGCCGGCGCCTGACGGGCGCGGCAGGCTTCGCGCAGCGGCCCCGCGCACCCGGCCGGCTCCGGACTTCCCTGTCAGCCCTCGGCGTTGATGCTCGACCCGCGCCGGGCGCCCGAGCGCGACGGGCGGCTCGGCAGCTTGACCGGTGTGGCGTGCATCGCACGTAGGCGCACCTCGCGCCAGGACGTGCCCTCCTTGACGAGCGCCGGCATCCCCATCAGGACCGCGGTCGAAACCTCTACCGCCTGGAGGATCACGCCATAGGCGACGCCGGCGGGGATGCCGACGTGCCAGCCGGTGTGGAGCACCGCGGCGCAGGCCGCCTGAAAGACGCCGAGGTTCGCGGGCGTCGCGGGGAGTACCGCGGTGATGTTGACCGCGAACAGGACCGCCGCGGCGGCGGCGAGGCCGGCCTGATGATCAAGGCCGAGCGCGATCAGCAGCACGTAACAGGACATCCACTGCAGCGCCCAGGCAGCGAACTGGCACAACGCCGCCGTCGCCCCGAGCCGCGGGCGGCGGAACACCGCGAGCCCGGCACGGACGCGCATCATCGCCTGGCGCGCCTGCGTCAGCACGGTGTGCACGCGTCCGAGACGCGAGCCGGGCGTCCCGTGACGCAGGATCACCGGTGCCAGCAGCACGATCACCAGCAGCGCCAGTGGCGCGATTGCGGCGATCATCAGGGCCTCCTGATGGCCGCTGAAGATATCGACCGAGGCGAACATGACCCCGCCGAGCACGGCCAGCGCGACGATGTTGAGCAACGTCTGCGAGACGAGCGTTCCCAGCACAACCGGCAGATTCTCGCGTGGGCGTCCGGTGCGACGGGCGACCACGAGCGCGCGGGACGGCTCGCCGAGCCGCGCTGGGAGGGTCGACGACATCAGGACCCCGATGAACGTGCCCTGCATCGCATCGGCAAGTCTGATTGCTGATTTCGGCAACGCGGCACGCAGGATCGCGTCCCAGGAGAAGGCGCGCATCACCATGGCGCTGCACATGATCGCGAGGCCGAGCAGCACAAACGACGGGCTCGAGTTGATCAGCGCCGCGGCGATGTGGTCGAGCCCGATCTTGTTCAGGGCCAGGATCGCGAGCGCGATCCCTCCCAGCGAGACCGCCGCCATTGCTGCCCGGCGCGCAGCGGTCGCGATCGGTCCGTGGCGTGGCCGGAGCACAGGCGGCTCGAGGCTCGGCAGTCGCTTGGCCTTCACGTGAGGCTTGAGGTCGGCCGGTTGGCTGCCGATCGCGACCGCCGCCTTCTGAGCGAACCCGACCGGCTTCGGCGTCGCGATCGCGTCCTCGTAGGCGCCCATCACCTGGTCGGCCACGTGCGGCCAGGCGAACCGCTCGACGTCGCGAGCCGCAGCGCGCGCCATCTCGGCGCGGCGGTTTGGCTCCTCGTAGAGGTCGCGGAGCGCCTCGGCGAGCGCCTGCGGATCTGCCGGCGGCACCAGCACGCCGTCCACGCCGTCACGCACGACGTCGCGGTAGCCCGCGATGTCGGACGCGATCACCGGCGTACCTGCAGCGAACGCCTCGGTCAGCACCATGCCGAAGCTCTCACCGCGAAGCGACGGCGCACACAGCACGTCGGCGCGCTCGAGCTCCTCGCGCTTGCGTTCGTCATCGACCTTGCCCAGCGCCCTGACGCCGCGGTCATCGAGCATCATCGGCCCCAGAACCTCGGGCGGCGGGCCGATCACGGTCAGCTCGGTGGGGATGTGTTCGCGTAGCGCCTCGAACGCGCGCAACAGCAGCGGCAGCCCCTTGCGCTCGACGGCCTGACCGACGAACACGATCCGCAGTGTGTCGTCGGGACCGCCGGCGCCGGCGCGCATCAGGACGTCGGGATCGACGTGAACGCCGTTGGGGATCACGCGATATCGACCGCCGAAGAACCGCCGTCCCGTCCACGCCGCGGCCTCGGAGACCGCGATCCGGACGTGCAGGTGGTTGAGCATCCGCCGCGCCCCGATCAGGTTGGCGAGCCCGTTCGAGACGCGACTCTCCGAATAGGAGTGAAACGTGCCGACGAGCGGCAGACGGGTGAAATCGCTCGAGACCCAGCTCGTCAGCGGCACGACGGGTTCGTGGATGTGGACAACGTCGTAGCCGCCGGTGCGCAGCTCGTTGTGGAGCGTCGCGACGCCGTGCGGCGTGATCGAGATGTTCGAGACGGCACCGTTGGCCTTGAACCCGACGGTCCGGCCGAGCGAGACCACATAGTCGGGCTGCGTCAGCGTCTGGGGGCGCGCGCCCCGGTGCAGGATCGCGGCGAACGTATCGGGTGGGTCATACGGTGCGAGCACTCGCACGTGATGACCCTCCTCGATGAAGCGCTCGGCGAGCGCCTCGATATGCCTTGTCACCCCTCCTGGATACGTCCACGAATAGGGCGAGACCAGGGCGATCCGCATTACCGACATACTAGCTTCTACCCCACCTGGGCGACCGTTTTTCGACCGCGTTTATCATCGTCTCGATGCAAGTTCGACAGTTCGTCAAGTACACGTTCCTGAAGGTCGATCCGGCTTGGCGCCGGCTCGATGACGAGCGCCGAGCGGCCGACAAGCGCGAGTTCATCGCCGCCTGCGAAGACTTCGCCGACGGCCATCTGCTGCGGTCGTTCTCGCTCGTCGGCACGCGCGGCGACGCGGATCTGATGCTGCTCAGCCAGGCCCAGAATCTGGAGCGAATCCATGAGTTTCATGTCGTTCTGACGCAGAGCGGCCTGATGAAGTGGTGCACGGTTCCGTATTCCCTGCTTGCGATGACCAAGCCGTCTGAGTATTCAGACGAATCCCGCCTTGAGGTTCGACCGGCACATGGCAAATACCTGTTCGTCTACCCGTTCGTCAAGACGCGCAGCTGGTACCAGCTCGCGGGCGACGAGCGCTGGCGGATCATGCAGGAGCACATCAAGATCGGCCGCGAGTACCCGTCCGTGGACCTCAATACGAGCTACTCGTTCGGGCTCGACGACCAGGAGTTCGTGGTCGCCTTCGAGACCGACAATCCGGCCGATTTCGTCGATCTGGTGCAGCGGCTGCGGACCAGCGAATCGAGCTCCTACACGCTGCGCGACACCCCCACCTTCACGTGTATCTCCTGCTCGGTCGAGCGCGCGCTCGGGGCACTCGACGGCGTCGCGATCCCCCTTCCGGCGGGCGCATAGGCACGTCGTGGCGGCCGGGACCCAGGACGCGGAGAACGTCGAGCAGGCAGCGGCGGCGCTGCGTGCGGCCGACCCGGTGCTCGCCGGGCTGATCGACACCTACGGGGTCGATGGGATGAGCCATCAGCGTCGCGGCAGGCCGAGCGACCGCTACGGGGTGCTCGTCCGTGCGATCGTCGGCCAGCAGCTCTCGACCAGGGCAGCGGACGCGATCTATGGGCGGCTGGTCGAGCGCTTCGGAGGGCGCCCGCCGACTCCCGAGGAGGTGCTCGCGGACGATCCCGAGGAGCTGCGCGTGTCCGCCGGCCTCTCGCACGCGAAGGTCGCATACCTGCGATCGCTGGCCGAACATGTTCTGGACGGTTCGCTGCAGCTCAACAAGCTCGGCCGCCTGCCCGATGAGGAGGTGATCGCCGAGCTGGTCTCGGTCAAGGGCATCGGCCTCTGGTCGGCGCAGATCTTCCTGATGTTCAACCTCCATCGCCCCGACGTCGTGGCGGCCGGCGATCTCGGCATCCGCCGGGCGGTGATGGTCGCCTACGGACTTGACCGGATGCCGACGCAGTCGGAGGTCGTGGAGCTTGCCGAGAAGTGGCGCCCGTATCGGACGCTGGCGTGCCTGCTTCTTTGGCGCTCGCTGCACGCGGCGCCGATCTGACGTCCACGGGTCGCGGATCACGCCGCGGCCCGCGGCGGATCAGACGGCCGAGACCTCTTCCTCGTCGGCCACGCGGAACGACGAGCCACAGCCGCAGGCGGCAATCACATTCGGGTTCTCGACCTTGAAGCCGGCGCCCTGAAGGCCGTCGACGAAGTCGATCACCGAGCCCCGTACGTACGGGAGGCTTGGCGTGTCTACCAGCAACCGGATGCCCTTGTCCACGAACACCTCGTCGCCGCTACGCTGCTCGTCGAAAGCGAGCGCATACTGAAAGCCCGAACAGCCGCCACCGCGGACGCCGACCCGCAATCCGGCGGTCTCCACGACCGCACTCTGCGACGCGAGAAACTCGCGAACCTTCTCGGCACCTCTGTCAGTGAGCGTGATCATTGCTTCATTCAGTATAGCGATGGCACCTCTGTACGCTAGAGGACGTGTCCGCCACTCCAGACGAGCTCAAATCCCGGATCGAGGCCGGAATTCCCGGCGCCGTTGCGACCGTCACCGGCGACGGACATCACTTCAACGCGGTCGTCAGCTCGGCCGCGTTCGAGGGCATGCCGAGGCTCGCCCAACACCGGCTCGTCTACGACGTGTTCGGGTCCGAGGTGGGCGACCGAATCCATGCACTCTCAATCCAGACGCGCACCCTCGAAACTGAGGAGACCAAATGAGTGACACAGCTGCCAACCCGATGCGGGACGCGATCCAGGAAGCGATCGCCGAAAACCGCGTGATCCTGTTCATGAAGGGGACGCCCGATGCTCCAGCCTGCGGGTTCTCGGCTCGCACGGTGGGGATCCTGCAGTCGACCGGAGTCGAATACGCGGCCGTCGACATCCTTCCGGATCCGAGGATCCGCCAGGAGCTCTCCGCGCTTTCGGACTGGCCCACGATCCCCCAGCTGTTCGTCGGCGGCGAGCTCGTCGGCGGCTGCGACATCGTGTCCGAGATGTACGAGTCCGGCGAGCTGCACCAGACGCTCGGCGTCGAGGGAACCCCCGCCGGCGACGAGGCCGCACCGGACGTCGAGGAAGTCGAGTCGGCCCCGCTCTCGATCGAGAACCGTCTCTAGGATCTAGAACCGATCACGACCGCGCCTGATCGCGATCGGGGCGCGGGCCCGGTGGCCACGCCGGGTCCGGTCATCGCATTGCGATGGCGTGACGGGGTGCTGCGGGCGCTCGACCAGACGCTGCTGCC
>DATNKY010000208.1:0-2832 GCA_035603155.1 Solirubrobacteraceae bacterium | reverse complement strand
CGGGCGCCTCGATCACCAAGCTCGGCGGCGCGTGGCGGTTCGTGTCAGCCGACGGGCACTTCCAGTGTGCGTTCACCGACTGCGCGGACTCGGGCGAGCCGATCCAGATCTTCAAGTTCGGAGGGCGGCGCCAGTTCTCCGACGTGACCCGCGGCTATCCCAAGCTGATCACGCACGACGCCGCGAAGTGGATGAAGCTGTTCAAGCAGCACCTGACCAACGGGGTCGGGCTGATCGCCCCATGGGCCGCCGACGAGGAGCTGCTCGGGCGCAACGCCAAGGTGCAGTCGACGCTGAAGGCGCTGGCGGCCAAGGGCGCGCTGCGCGACGGGGGAGTCGGCCCGGCCACGGGTCAGAAGTTCGTCAAGGCGCTCAACAGCATGCTGCGCAGGTTCGGGTATTTGAAGTAGCCGCCCGGCGATCCGTCTGACCGCCGACCTAGCCTGCCGCACACATGGCAGAGCCAGCTCTTGCGGTCACCGGTCAGCACCCCGAGCCCGGTGCGCTGGCGCCCCTGCACCAGACGGCGCGGCCGCCGGCGCAGCGGACACTCGAGATTGCATCCTATGACCTCGACGCCGCGCTGGCGCTCGAGCGCGAGCTGGGCGTCAGCCACGTCCTGAGCCAGGTCCTCGTCCGCCGTGGGCTGCAGGAGCCGGCCGCCGCCCGGGAGTTCATCGCCGCCGCCGTCTCCCATGACCCCGCCGGGTTTGCCGGCATCGAGCACGCGCTCGGGCTGATCCGGGCGCACATCACGGCCGGTGACCGGATCACGATCCACGGCGACTACGACGTCGACGGCGTCTGCGCGGCGGCGATCATGTTCCGCGCGCTGCGCTCGCTGGGCGCGAACGTGAATTGGGTTCTGCCGAGCCGGCTCGAGGACGGCTATGGGCTGGCGATGCACACCGTCGAGCGGCTCGCCACGCGCGGGACGGCGCTGATCGTGACCGTCGACTGTGCGATTACCGCCGTCGACGAGGTCGCAGCGGCACGCGGCGCCGGCGTCGACGTGGTGGTCACCGACCACCATGCCCCCCGTGCCGACGGCCGGCTGCCCGACTGTCCGATCGTCCACCCCGGCGTCTGCGGCTATCCGTTCGAGGGCCTCTGTGGCTCTGCCGTCGCGTACAAGGTCGCCGATGCGCTCGGAGCGCCGACGGCCGCCGAGGATGTCGAGCTCGTCGCTCTGGCGACCGTCGCCGACGTGGTCCCGCTCGTCGACGAGAACCGGCGGCTCGTGCGCGAGGGTCTCGCGGCGCTCGCCAACACCGCCAGGCCGGGGCTGCGTGCGCTGATCGCCGTCAGCCGCGCCGATCCGAGCGCGCTCGACGCCGCCACGCTCGGCTTCAGGCTCGCGCCGCGGATCAACGCGGCCGGCCGGCTGCGCCGCCCCGATGCCGCGCTCGAGCTGCTGCTGACCGAGGACCCGCAGCGCGCCCGAGAGATCGCGGCCGAGCTCGATGCCGTCAACGGCGAGCGGCGCGCGGTCGAGGAGCGGACGCTGTGGGAGGCCGAGACCCAGGTCGCGCAGGCCGGGTCACGGAGTGCGTACGTGCTCGCCGCCGACGGCTGGCATCCGGGAGTGATCGGGATCGTCGCCTCCCGCATCACCGAGCGACACCACCGGCCGGCGGTGCTGATCGCGCTCGATGACCAATCGGGCACCGGCTCCGGTCGCAGCATCCCCGGATTCGATCTGCTCGGCGCGCTCGACGCGACGGCATCCGAGCTCGAACGCTACGGGGGCCACCGGGCCGCGGCCGGCCTGACGATCTCGCGTGACCGGGTCGATGACTTCCGGGCCGCGTTCGAGCGCCACGCCGAACGTGTGCTCACGACCGAGCTGCTGTCGCCGCTCGAGCGCGTCGACGCGATCGTGTCCGGCGACGAGCTCGGGCTCGCGCTGGCCGAGGAGCTGGCGCTGCTCGAGCCGTGCGGGATGGCCAACCCGACGCCGCGGCTGCTGGTCCCGGGCGCGCGCTTCACCGATCAGCGCTCGATGGGAGAGGGCAGGCACGCGCGCTTCTGCGTCGTTTCGGGCGGCGTGCGCGCGAGGGCGGTCGCGTTCGGGTGCGGGGGAAAGCTCGCCGGCGACCCTGCAGAGCCGCGTGACGCGACCTTCAAGCTCGAGCGAAGCGTGTACAACGGCGCCGTCGAACCAAGGTTGGTGCTGCGCCACGACCAGCCGTGCGCGCCTGCGCCGATCGAGGTCCTCGGCGAGCCCAGGGACTATCTGGCGACCGTGCTCAGCGAGCTCGAGCGCCCGGCGCCGGGTCCAGCGCCGGCCGGCGCTGGACGGCCGGCCGCGCGGCGCATGATCGACCGCCGCGGCGAAAGCCCGCTCGCCGTGCTCGCGGACGCGCTCGCGGCCGGTGGTCCGGTCCTCGCGGTGTGCGCCGACGTCCCGCGCCGCCTCGACGGGCTGCGGTTGCGATGCGGCGGCTTCGCGCTCGCCTGCCACCAGGCACTCGAATGCGAGCCGCGGCTGGCGCTTGGATTTCGCCACCTGGTGGTGCTGGATCCGCCGGCCGGCGAGCTGCGCAGCGGCGGCGAGGGCATCATCCATCTGGCGTGGGGCGAGCCTGAGCTACGCTTTGCACAGCAGATGCACGAGCTGGAGTACGGTCTCCGTGCTTCGCTCGTGGTCCTCTATCGCAGCCTGAGGCTGCGCGGGAGGGCGACCGGCAAGGAGTTCGAGCACCTGCTTCGCGGAGATGGTCCGCACGGTCGCCCGGCACGCCTGGCGGCAAGGCTGATCAAGGTCCTCGCGGAGCTCGAGCTCGTCAGCCTCGACCGGGACCTGCCGGCCCTGGCGATTGCGGGCGCCGC
>DATNKY010000469.1:0-3653 GCA_035603155.1 Solirubrobacteraceae bacterium | reverse complement strand
GGGGTCGGGAGGACGTTCACGTTCTCCTCAAGCCAACCGCCGCCCGCGGACATCGCACCGATGACCGCCTACATCCCGGCGGGCGTGACGCAGCTGGTGTCGTTGACGCTGACTCCGAACGCCACGCCTGGAACGGTCGTTACGGGCAACCTGACGGTGGCGAACACCACGTCGGCTCCCACCCCCGTCAGGCGGCCGCCTCCCAACCAGTCGATAGAAGCGGTGTTCCCCTACACCTACACGGTCGGGGCGCCACCGTCGTAATCGGCAGCTGACACTATCGGTCCAACGCAGAGGGGCCCCGCGACGCGGGGCCCTTCTGTCGTTTGCGAGCCGACCGCGGGAGCGCGCGCGGCGTCCCGGCTCGCCTAGCGCAACGTCCGTGGCAGGCCGAACTGCGCAAACACGCTGCCGTCGGCGAACCACGTGATCGCCGAGATCTGACCGCCCTCCAGGGTCAGCACAAATAGCGCGAATGCGCGCGCGACCTCGGTCTCGGGCACCGCGAGGTAGCAGCCGAACGCCGGCTGTGAGTTGGCGCGTGTCGGCACGAGTCGCATCGGCGCGCCGCGGCGCTCCTCGGCGCCTCGCAGGAACGCTCCGATTGCCTCGTGCCCCTGGTAGGCGTGCGGGAGAGGCGGCATCGTGAGCCACGCATCGTCGGTCAACAGCGCGACCATGCCATCGATGTCACCGCTCTCGACGGTCTCCGCGAAGCGGCCGACGACGTCCTGCTCGAGCTTGGAGTGGGGGACCGGCGCCCGATCGCGTCCGCTGGCCGGCAAGCGGGATTCGAAGGCCGCGCGCGCGCGCCGCAGGAGGCTGTTGACGGACGCCTCGGTGGTATCGAGTATCTCGGCGGCCTCGCTGGCGTGGTAGCCCAGCACGTCGCGCAGCACGAGCACGGCCCGCTGCTGTGGCGGGACATGCGCAAGGCCAACGACGAATGCCAGCTCGATCGCCTCTCTGGTCTCGTAGCGCGCCTCCGGCCCAGGGCGTTGGTCTGCAATTCCCTCGAGCAGAACGTCGGGATAGGGCTCGAGCAAGAGCGGCTCGCTCCAGCGTGTCGGCTCAGGCATCTGGATCACCCGTCCCTCCTCGGGGCGGCGGCGGCTCGCCCGCAGCGCATCCAGCGACCGGTTGGTCGCGATGCGATAGAGCCAGGTACGGACCGACGCGCGTTCCTCGAACCGGTCCAGCGCGCGCCATGCGGCGAGCATTGTCTCCTGGAGCAGGTCCTCAGCGTCCTGCACCGAGCCGACGATCCGGTAGATGTGCAGCTGGAGCTCACGTCGATAGGGGTCGGTGAGCTCGCGGAAGGCGTCTTCGTCGCCTGTGCGCGCACGAGCGAGCCTCTGGTCGGTCACGCTCGCATCCTCCCAGAGGCTCTGATTTTGGCGCGCATGGAGGTAGTGACGTCGGGGCGGCTCGAAATTCGTCGCTCAATTCTGCTCGCCGGGCACGCCTCATCGAACGCAACCGATAGCTCAATCAAAGGAGACGTGAGATGGGAAAGATCGTGATCAGCACGAACGTGTCACTCGATGGAGTCGTGCAGGACCCCGACGGTCAGGAGGGCTTCAGACACGGCGGCTGGTTCGGCCAGTACGGGGGCAAGGACCTCGAGGAGTGGGCCAAGGTCTCGTTCGCGGAGGCGGTCGATACCGAGGCGCTGCTGCTGGGTCGCCGCAGCGACGAGTGGTTCGCCTCGCGGTGGACGTCGCGGGATGGTGACTGGGCCGAGCGGCTGAACAGCATCCCCAAGTACGTCATCTCCTCGACCCTCGAGCAACCCCGCTGGGGCAACGCCACAGTACTGAACGGCGACGTGGTGGACGAGGTCCGCAAGCTCAAGCAGGAGCTGCACGGCGACATCGTCGTCTACGCCAGCTACGAGCTCGACCGCGCGCTGATCGAGCATGACCTCGTCGACGAGCTCCGCCTGGTCGTGTTCCCGGTCGTGCTCGGGTCCGGCCAGCGACTGTTCGGCGAGAACGCCGACAAGAAGTCGATGAGGCTGATCGACACCAAGACGATCGGTGACGGCCTCGCCTTCCTCACCTACGACGTCGTCCCGGTCGCCTAGCGGCCGGCGGTCACGCCGGATTCGTCGAGCTTCGGATGCCCGCTCGCCGTCGGGCGGGCATCCGGAAGACCTGATCGTCCTGGGCTCGCGCGATGCCGAGCGGCGGGACCCTGGGGGTGTCTGCAATCTCCGCAATGGGCGGTCGGCGTGGGGGAGTAGGGGGGTCGTGTCCGACGCGAGCAATCGGACGGTCTGGGTCGCCTTCGTGGCTGGCCTCGGGGTGACGTCGTCGAAGCGATCTACCGCGTCGACATCGTCCCGGCCGGTACCGGACGCGGCTGAGCGATGACCGCGACTCCGGTTCGGCCGCCGTCGACGTCGATGACGGTGCCGTTGACAAATCGGGACTCTTCGGAGGCGAGGTAGACCGCTGCGTGGGCGATGGCGTCGGGTGTCCCGAATGCGCCGTATGGGGTGCCGTGCATCATCGCCGCGGCGGGGTCATTCTCGGTTGGGTCGCGCACGACGCCGGGGGAGATTGCGTTGACGCGGACGCCGGGTGATCCGAACTCGGCCGCCCACGCCCGGGTCAGGGTCTCGACCGCGCCCTTGGTCGAGGCGTAGAGCGCGCCTACGGGGATGCCCAGTCGCGCCACCCAGGAGCCGAGGTTGATGATCGATCCCGATCCGCGGGCGATCATCTCGGGTGCGATGGCGGCGGTCAGGAAGAACGGTGCCTTGACGTTGACCGCGTAGACCGCGTCGAACATCGTTTCATCGACCGTCGAGGTGGTCGAGCCGGGGAAGATGCCCGCGCTGTTGACGAGAACGTCGATTGGCTCGCCGAACGCGTCGTGGGCGGCGGCAGCGAGTCTCTGGGATGCCCGCATCGTGCCGTCGAGATCGACAGCCACGAACCGCGCCCGGCCGGGACCGCGGTCCTCGATCTCCTTCACCACCTCGGCGCCGCGCTCCGAATTGCGCCCGCTGACCACGACATCTGCTCCCTCGGCGCCGAAGGCGATCGCGATCGCTCGACCGATGTTGCTGGTCGCACCGGTGACCAGCGCAGTCTTGCCGTGTAGTCGCTCTTGCATTCGCGTCACTCCAATCGTTTCGTCCTTTGGACCCGTCGGTCCATTAGTCTGGCAGAAACTGGACTGCGCGGTCCAGCCCGGTAGGATCCTGAGAATGGTCGCCCCGCCTTCGCCCCTGACGCCCAAGGGCGCAGCGACGCGCGAACGCATCGTGCGCGCCGCCGCCGACCTCGTTCTCGAACGCGGAGCCCAGGGCACCAGCCTTGATGACATCCGCGCGGCGACCGCCACCAGCAAAAGCCAGGTGTTTCATTACTTCCCCGGCGGCAAAGGCGACCTCGTCAGCGCGATCGGCGCGCTGCAAGCCGAACGTGTCCTCGACGCTCAACGACCCCACCTAGACGAACTCGACACCTGGGCGTCCTGGACTCGCTGGCGTGACGCGGTCCTCGCGCACTACGGGGCCCAGACCCACTGGGGATGCCCGATCGGAGCCCTGACCGCCGAGGTGGTCCGCTCCGAACCCGCCCGCGCACCCGAGGTGGTCGCTCACATGGAGCGGTGGCGCAGCTATCTGGAGGCCGGCGTGA
>DATNKY010000780.1:0-20541 GCA_035603155.1 Solirubrobacteraceae bacterium | reverse complement strand
CCACCAACCCAACACGCGAGCCCACCACCACCCACCGCTCACCCCGAACGATTCACCACCCACAACGGCGAATACCGCCTCAAACGCATCCGCCGCCAACAGAACGGAGGCGCACACTAAGAAGTCAACCGTGACACACAGCTCCGGTGCGGGGCGGTTCCCTCCCAGCTTGGCAGCCCTGGCGGGCTGCGGGGAGGTCGGAACGGCCCCGCACCCGCGCCGGGGCCACGACCGGAGGTCCAGGCCATACGCAAGACAAGACGAGCACTCACACCCGAGGAGCGCGAGCAGCGTCGCGCCGAGCAGCGCGAGCTGGTGCGTGCGTCGATCGAGCAGATGCGCACGAGCGACGGCTGGCAGGCCCATCTGAAGGCCCGGCGGCGGTTTCCGACATACAGGTGGCGCAACGTCTTGTTGATCCTCTCCCAGCACCCGACCGCTACCCGCGTCGCGGGGTTCAGGGCGTGGCTCGAGCTCGGGCACTGCGTGACCAAGGGCAGCCGGGGGATCCGGATCTGGGCGCGGCGCGCCCCGAGCCGCAAGCGGACGCAGGAATGGCGCAATGCCGGCTGGGACCCCGACGAGCTGCCGCGCGCGACCTGCAAACTCGTATCGGTGTTCGCGCAGGATCAGGTCGCGCCGCTGCCCCCGCCGGCCAAGCCAGTCCCGTTGACCGTGCCGATCGCCGAGATCACCGGCGACAGCCGCAAACACCTATTCGCACGCATCATCCGCCTCGCCGACGAGCTGGGCTACACCGTCTGCGTGTGCGACACCGGCCCGGCGGATGGGACGTGTAACCGCAAGATCCGTCGGGTCGAGATCGCCGAGCGGCTGTCTGCCAACGGCCGGCTCGCCGCCGCGATCCACGAGCTCGCGCACGCGCTCGTTGGCGCCGACGAGGAGGCGCCGAAGCTCACGTACGCGCAGGAGGAGCTCGTCGTCGAGTCGATCGCTTGGAGCTGTTGTTAGACCGTCGGCCTTGACACCAGCGCCAACAGCATCCCGCACCTGACCAGCTGGGCCGAGAAAGCGAGCGTCGAGGTGCTCGAGCAGACCGTCGAGCTGACCGCCCGCCTCTCCGATCGCCTCGAGGCGGTGCTAGTCCCCGAGCCCGCGGCGGCGCATCCAACCGCCACGCAGCTCGTCGACGCGGCGCAGCCCGCAGCGGTCTGAGAGCTCGATCAGCGCCTCGGCGCCGGCACGCTCCCCCTTGCCGGGCAGCACCTCGAGCGCCACCAGGGTGAGCTGCGCGTCATCGAGCGTCAGCTTGTGCCCGAGCACCAGGCGGCTGCCCCAGCCCGCGGCCGCGCGCGAGAACGTCGCCGGCTCGCGGTCAAGCGAGGCCAGGAGGATCGCGAGCGCGTCCTCGAGCCCGACCGGGCCGGGGAGCTTTGCCACCAGCGCACGGATCTGCGCGGCGCTGCAGCGCTCATTGGCCAGCGCCCGCTGCAAGCGGACGATCGCGCTCCCGTCACTCGTCATCCGAACATATGTCCTTACTCGACTTGAGTGGAGATGAAATCTCCGCGCAAATCGGTAGACGCCGCGGGGGTGCGGGATGCGGGCCGGGGATCGGGTTTCAGGGCGTCTTCATTCGAATCGAGTGGGAACACATGTTCCCATCAAAGATCATGGGGCGGTGAGCGGTGGCGTTGGCTCATGAGCGAGCCCGATGAGTTCGTCACCGTGGCTAAGATCGCCGCGGTTTTGAGCTGAATCAGCAGACGATCCGTAACTGGATCGACGAGGGCAAGCTCCCGGCGCTGCGCGTCGGCCGGCGGGTTCGCGTGCGCCGAGCTGACTTTGATGTGCTGATTGAGAACAGGAGCAGCGGCCAGAAACAGTCGCGATCCGCGTCAGAGAGCACCTGGGATAGTGTGATCGGGCACCCTCAGGTGCCCGGCGAACGCTGAGTTAGTAAGAGAGCTCGAGCGGTCAGACGGTGAGCGGCACGGGAGCTGCTCGCGGGCGGGGTGACGGACAGCCCCTCTGATCCTGGCCACGCCGGCGACGCCGGTCAAGCGATTGGAGGCCCGCTCGCCCGGAGGGCTCGCGTACGGCGGGTTTATTACCAATCGCTTGACAGATCGCGCCTGATGGCGTGGCCCGGGTCGGGGCATGTCCGCACCCCGCCCGACGGAGCCGCAGATGCCCTCAAAGCACACCAGCCGCCGGCTCAACTACCTCCGAGCCTGGCCATCCGTACCGGCCAGACCTTCACTAACCCCAAGACAAGCGCCGAGGCGAGCGCCGAGATCAAGCGCCTGAAGGGCACGCGGCCGAGCTCACGCGTCGAGGTCCGGATCGAGCGCAAGCAGATCGCCGATCAGATCGCCGCCGGCCCCGAGGACGCCGTCCGGGTGCGCGACAGCGAGATCGCCGGGCACGGCTCGAGCGCCATCTGGGTCCAGAACCGCGACCAGGAGCCCGAACCGGCCTCAGACACTCCGGCTCCCCGCCGCCCAGACCGACCGCGCGTACCTCGTCGAGCGCGGGCTCACCAAGAAGAACGGGTCGACGCGCTGATCGCCGACTACCTCCAGATGGCCGACCGGCTGTCTGCAAGCCCGATGAATGTGAGCCCATTCGACCGCTACGTCCAGGGGACGTCATGAGCCATCGTTCTGCTGCTTCGTTGGCAGGCAACCTATTGCTTGCCGATCCGGTCAGAACCGACGGTGCGGTTGCCCCTAGGGGCAACTGACCCCGCGGCGAGTGGTCATAGTATGGGTTTGCAAGACAACCGGCCCCAGCCTTCCGATCGCTTACGCAGAGTGCCCGCCCCCAAATGAATCCGACGAACAAGCGGCGACATGTTGCGAGGTTTCCGCGCAACGCATTCAGCAGTTCGCCACTCTGAGCTAGCGAGCCTGTGATCTCAACTTTGATCAGGGAACGCAATGACGAGCTCTTTGAGCGCGCCAAGCGTGTCGTACCTGCCGGCATGTACGGCCACACGTTCGTTGGCCTCAATCCGCCGAGCTACCCACAGTTCTTCTCCCGCGGCAAGGGCTGCCGAGTCTGGGACGTCGACGGAAACCCGTACATAGATCTCATGTGCGCGTGGGGGCCGATGGTACTCGGCTACGGCGACGCCGAAGTCGAGGCGGCGGCCGCGCGCCAAAGATCCGCGGGCGACTGCCTTGACGGCCCATCACCGGTCTTCGTCGAGCTTGCTGAGACCCTCGTCGAGTCTGTCCCTCATGCCGACTGGTCGATGTTCGCGAAGAACGGGACAGATGCCACGACCCTTGCCGTCCGCATTGCCCGTGCAGGAACCGGACGCGACAAGGTGCTTATGGCCCATGGCGCGTACCACGGCGTCGCCTCTTGGTGCGCCGACAACAAGGTCGGCATCGCCGCTTCCGAGCAATCGGACACCGCCTATTTTGAGTACAACGACCTTGTTTCGGCCGAGCAGGCCGCGGCCGCGCTCGCGGGCCAAGTAGCGGCGATCGTTGTTTGCCCGATGCGCCACGACACGCGTCGCGACGTCGAGCTCGTCGACCCCGAGTTCGCCCGCGGCGTGCGTGCTCTCTGCGACCGGATCGGCGCCGCGCTGATCCTCGACGAAGTTCGCTGCGGGATGCGATTCGACATGCGTGGCACCTGGGAGCCAATCGGGGTTCGCCCGGACCTCAGCGCGTGGAGCAAGGCGATCGCTAATGGCTACTCGCTCGCTGCTGTGCTTGGCATCGACGCCCTGCGCCAACCGGCGACGGAGATCTTCACGACCGGCTCGTTCTGGTTCGGCGGTGTTGCGATGGCCGCCTCGCTTGCGACGCTCGCCGGCATGCGCGAGCGAGATGGCGTAGGCAGGATGAGCGCTAGCGGCGAGCGCCTGCGGGAGGGACTGCGCGAACAGGCTACGTCGCACGGGCTTGCCATCCGCCTCACCGGTGCGCCGCAAATGCCGATGATGTTGTTTGCCCGCGACGATGCGCGCCTCGAGCGCAGCAACGCCTTTGCCGGGGCATGCGTCGAGAACGGTGTCTTTTTGCACCCACGCCACAACTGGTTCCTCAGCGCCGCACACACCGCTGAGGACATTGACGAGGCCCTGCTCGCCACGGACGTCGCCTTCTCCGTCGTGCGGGAAAGGTTCGGCGCGGAGTGACCAGCGCTGCAGACAGAGCCAAGGTGCTCACGGAGCTCGACCCACTCATCGACGAGCTTGCCGGGCGACTTTGCAACTGGGGCCGGTGGGGAGACAACGACGAGCTCGGGACGCTGAACCTGATAACAGCCGAAAAGCGCGTCGAGGCCAGTGCCTGCGTCAAGGAGGGGGCCGTGTTTTCCCTCGGCTTCGAACTGCGACCCGACATGCCGCAGCCTCCCGGCTCCGGTCGCCTCAACCCTCAGCATTACATGACCGAGACGGCGGTCGACACCGCTGGCGCTGTCAACATGACCGCTGGCGCCGACGACGTGCTGGTGATGGCGATTCATGGCGGGACTCACTGGGATGCGCTATCCCACATCTTCCACCGCGACAAGATGTACGGTGGGTCTAGTGCCTCGTTGGTGAACGCCAGCGCGGGCGCGAGGCGCAACGACATCGTTTCGGTGGCGCGGCAGATGGTGACGCGCGGCGTACTCGTCGACGTAGCTGGCTACCACGGCGTAGACGCGCTTCCAGTTGACCACGCGGTCACGGCCGACGAACTGCAAAACGTGGTCGACGCCGAGCGCGTCGAGATTCGTCCCGGTGACGCTCTGCTGGTCCGCACAGGGCTCGTCGGAAAAACCAGGAAATCTGGCGATTGGTCTAGTTTCACTGCTGTCGGTAGCACCGTGCCGGCTGCACCGGGCATTGACATCGGGTGCCTGCCCTGGATTAGCGAGCATGGCATCTGCGCACTGGCGTGCGACAACTGGGCTGTCGAGAAGCTCGCTGGGGGGGACATGCGCTTCCCTCTCCACGAAGTCAGCATTGTGTACATGGGGATGATCCTTGGCGAGACCTTCGAACTCGATGCGCTCGCCAGCGCGTGCGCACTGGACCAGCGGTATGACTTCTTGCTATCCGCTGCGCCCTTGCCAATCCGGAGCGGGGTGGGAGGCCCGGTGAACCCGATGGTGCTGAGGTGACCACATGAGTTCGCGGATTAGTCGACTTTGCTTGACCCACCGGCGCCTGGAGCCCACTCGCGACCACTTGCGTTGCCCGTGTGTCGGCACGCGTCTGTTCAAGGCCCGTCCTCGAACAGCCCGCTGAGCATCATCCGAGTTCTCGCGTCCTGCCCGGACGCGTTCGCGCATATTCGGGTGAAGACGTATCGGCGTTGTGGTCGCGCCGGCGGCGTCGCTAATCAAGCACCAAGTTAGTTCTGGCGCGGTCGACAGCGTCATCCACCATCGCATGGCTCAGATGGCCGAGGCCTTGGGTGATTACCAGCGGGCGCCGGTCGCTAGCGCTCGCGGCGCTCCGCTCCCTTGTTCTGAGTGGTATCGTCTAATAGACGTAGCGTCCATTGACTGAGAATGAGGTGAGGGTGGCGTGGTCGCGTTGCGGGTGGTTTCGATCGGTGAGCTGATTCGATTTGGCTGGCCTGCCTACGTCCGTGAGTGCCTTTCTCGGCGGCCGCTGTGTCGTTGACGTAGCGAGTGCCGGCGGCGATGGACCGGACTAGCTCAGAGCATCTTCGGAGGCTCGCGGATGTGCTCTGCGGACGTTGCGACGAGATCGCAATGAATGTTGCGAGTCGACTCCAACGTGAGGTCCCTACTAACTCTCAGGTGACGAGCCACGGCAATGGGGACATTGACCATGAGGTCGTTCGAGCAGTCTTGGCGAGCGCATGCTCGACGTTAACTGAGTGTGGGCGCGTTCCTGCCCACCTTTCGTCGCCATTTGTCGACGAGGCGGCTGCCGCTGCGCGAAACGATCTCGCGTGGCAAATCCTTGATCGAAGGTATGCGATCACTCATGAGGTGCTCGTTGATGCGGTCGTCGTTGAGCTGGGACGCTGGAACTTGAGGCGCAAGGAGCACACCCTGGTGCTGCAGCTCGCCTCGAGATGCCTGTTCAAGTGCTTTGCTTTCCTCGTCAGCGCGGCAGCAAGGATCTATGACACCGAGCGCAGATCGTCGCTCGACCGGCGTAGCCGGCAAACGATCGAGATGGTCAATCATGTCCTCTGCGGGATCTCCGTGAGCGACGCTGAGCTCGGCTACGGCACTCACCAAGAGCATCTTGGCGTAGTCGGTTGGGGCGACGATCCTCGGGCTTATGTCCAGCACGCGGCACGAAAGCTCGGGGCCGAAGTGCTAGTCGCGCCCGGAACCGCTGGCTCGACGTGGGCATGGTTGGGCAAACACCACTTTGGACCGCAGGACCAGATTCGTGAGGCCCTTGAAGGAAACGGAGCAACCCACGCAGCCCTCGGTTCCGTGCAAAGCGGTCGAGACGGCTTCGTCGCAACGCACGACCAAGCGCTTCTCGCGAGCTTAGTGGCTCTGCGTCAAGTAAGCCCGACGCGAGGTAGCACGACCTGGTACGCCGATGTGGCCATCGAGTCGATGGCGCTCGCCGACGAGTCACGGGCCCGTACCTTTGCTGCCTACGCTCTCGCAGGCCTCGCGAATTCTGATTCGAGCAGTTTCAAGCTTCGTGAGACACTACGAGTCTATTTCCAGGCAGGCCAGAATACGGCGCTCGCAGCACGCGAGCTTAAGATCGCAGAGCGAACGGTGCGCTATCGCTTGCGCGTCGCCGAGGAACGGCTTGGACAACGCGTCACGTCGCAAGAGGTAGCGGTCGCAATCCGCGTGTTTGCCGCCCTCGAAGTGCAAGCCCGAGCATTGCCCGCAGCCATGACGGATTCGATGCAGGCACTAGCATCCTGAGCCCCGAATGCGACCGATGCTGACAGACCCGCGCGATCGCACCGCACGCTCGCTTCGGACCCTGGCACCGCGCCGGACTCAGCTCGCTAGGTCCGGATCAGGGACACTCGACGTACGTGCCGGCCCGAGGGCTTGCCGAACCCGGCAACGCCCCGCCGCCAGTGTGTGAAATCGGCAAGGGGTCGGCACGCGCCGAATGCAACGATCTCAAGATGCGCCCCCGAGGCACAGAAACCTAACACTACTGCGCCTAGCGGGCTGGCCTTTTCGCGTCACTCTAGGGAGGCTACGGAGACGCGTCAAAGTCCGCCTTCACGTCCTGCCCACAGTGCGACAGCCTTTGTCTGAGGACGGACGCAAACCGTTTCATTGCAACATGTGTCGCGGGGTTCACGTACTCGCGCACCGCCTACCGCCCCCGTTTGAAAGAAGCTGATGCCATGAGCTCGATGTCCCGCCGCCAGTTCCTAGAGAACAGCGCAAAGGCCGGTTTCGTCGCGGGCAGTGCCGGGTTCATCGCGGCATGCGGAGGCTCAAGCTCCTCCTCATCGACCTCGTCCAGCGTCAGCCCCGCCAAGCCAAAGCGCGGAGGGACAATTCATATGGGCGTCACCGGGGGCTCCAGTAGCGACTCCTTCGATCCAAACTTGGCAGCGACCAATCCCGCATACGCAGGGATGATCGTGATGTATGAAGCGCTCACCTGGTACGGCAATGCCAACGTGACTGTCACCAACAGGCTCGCGGATGAGTTGACACCAAACAAGGACGCTACCGTCTGGACAATTCGTCTGCGTCCGAACCTCACGTTCCACAACGGGCAACCACTAACGGCTGACGATGTCATCTACTCGCTTAATCGCGCGGTCAATCCGAAGAGCCCAGGACCAGCCGTCGCTTACCTCCCCGGAATTATGGCGTCTGGGATGAAGAAGCTTGACAAGCTTACACTCAGCATCCCATTCGCCAAGCCCTTCGCAGTCCTCCCAGAGTTCATCGCTGGCTCCGCCGGTCCGTTCATGCTACCCGTGGGGTTCGACGCGAAGCACCCCGTCGGAACGGGACCATTCAAGTTCGTGAGCTTTGCGCCGGGGCAACAAGCCGTCTTTGCGCGCAACGAGGATTACTGGAATCATCCGCTGCCATACGTCGATCACCTGATAATGACTAACTACCCCGATGAGACGAGCCAGGTAAACGCGCTCTTAGCTGGGCAAGAGGACATCATTAGTCCCCTGTCCGCGGCGACGCTCGGCACCGTCACTGGCGCGGGCAAGAGGGTGCTGATATCGCCGGGTGGCGGCTTCAATAACATAACGATGCGCGTTGACGTCGCACCCTTCACCGATGTCCGGGTTCGGCAAGCCTTCAGGCTAGCCGCGAATCGTGAGGCAATCATGAACACCGTCTTCGGTGGCCACGGCACCATCGGGAATGACATTTTCGGAATCTGGTCGTCGGACTACGATCACAGCATCCCGCAGCGCGCTCATGACCCAGACCAGGCACGCTCCTTGCTTAAAGCAGCGGGGCACGACGGCCTCAACGTTACGTTGGTTACCGCTGACGCTGCCCAAGGGGTCATCGAAATGTCGCAGGTCTACGCTCAGCAGGCTGCGGCGGCGGGAATCAACGTCAAACTAAACCAGACCACACCAACTGTTCTCTTCGGCCCGAATTTTACGAAATGGCCGTTTGCGGTCAATAATTGGAATTACAATCCCTACCTGGCAAACGTCGCAATCGAGACCCTTGCAGGCGCGCCCTACAGTGAGACTCACTTCGATAATCCGAGGTATCAGAGCCTCTATCATGAGGCAGTCTCGACGCTCGACGTGAACAGGCGAACTGAGCTCGCACATCAGATGCAGATGATCGATTACACCGACGGCGGGCTAATCATCCCTCTTTTTCCGCCCGTGATCGACGCATACGCGCCAAATGTCAACGGAGACGTGCGTTCTAAGACCGGCGGATCAGTCAATCTGTGGGACTTCGAGCACCTCTGGTTCTCGTGAGCACTCGCTTCGCCGGCCGCCTCAGGACCGAGCGCGCTCCAAGGCCCGAGTGTTGTGAGGTTGAGTGTGAGAAGTTGGTTAGGATTGCGTCTCCGCGACCCTCACGTCAGGCTATTCCGTCTAGGGGTCCGGTGACGCTCTACCTGAGCCCGCGCGCTGCGGAGCTCGCACGGAATGCGAATCACCCGTCTGAGTCCGCTGCCAGCGGTGGCCGGGCGTGTACATATGGATGTGCAACCTCTAGAGGGAGCCGCAGTGGCATGTGTGGCGACCCTGGCAGCAAGCCTAACCGTCCCGGGCTCCAGGCGCGCCTCTGTTCGGTCAGGAACGTTCCGACGAGTCAGCAACGGAGTTGGCGATGAGGTCGTGTCAATGGGGCGGACGCCAGACCTGGTCGGCGGCTGAAGGCGAAACGGTGGTGCGCCTGGTGGGTTTCTGCCTGGCCAAAGGCGTGAGGCAGCGTTCTGCGGAGGAACCATTCGTCGACCGCGGGCATGACTCGCCGCGGAGCGCTTGCGCACGGGCCAGCGAGCGTGCAGTCGTCGTGACAGGATTTGGCGGGAAATAACGGACAGGCCGCATTGAGGAGCCCACGTATGCAGGATGTTGAGCAGGCAGAAGCGAATCGAGACGAACGTGAGCGGTTGATGGTTGAGATGATCGAGTGCGGTCAGGCCATGCTGAAGGACGGCCTCGTCAAAGGCACCGCTGGCAATATCAGCGTCCGACACGGCGACGAGATAATCATCACGCCTACGAGTCGCCCGTATGGGCTGATTACGCCGCCTGACCTATGCATCGTCGATATCGAAGGCAACAAGCTTTCGGGCAACCGGGGACCCTCGACTGAGACGCCGCTTCACACCGCGGTGTACCGAGCGACGGATGCACGCGCAGTCATCCACACTCATTCAACATTCGCCACGACGATCGCTTGCACTGAGGAGGTGCTACCTGCGATCCATTACAGCATCGTCCGGTTCGGCACACACAGCGTCCGGGTCGCGGATTATGCGCGATTTGGTTCTGAGGAGCTGGCCGAAACGACCGTTCGGGGCCTAGCAGGAGGGCGCGCCGTGCTGCTCCGGAATCACGGCGTGCTGGTCTATGGCTCGACCCTCGCCCAAGCCTATGACTACGCCGACTTGCTCGAATGGCTCGCCCAACTTTATTGGCAGTCGAAGTTGGTCGGCCAGCCGCGCGTCCTGAGCGACGCGCAGCTCGAGGAGGTTGCCGCGGAGGCCCGCCGCCTGCGCGCCGCGCATGCCCAGGCCTCGGGATGAAGCGTCCGTCTGTCGTCTGCCTGGGAGTGCACCTGCTCGACGTTCTCGTGAGACCCGTGCCGACCCAACGCCTTGCGGCCGGGGTCATTCAGGTGGACGAGGTCCGGTTAACAGCCGCTGGAACCGCGGCGGGGACGGCGGTGGATCTGGCGAAGCTCGGTGTTGACACTATCGCAATGGGAGCTGTCGGAGAGGACGCGCTCGGCGATGTGGTCCTCGCCCTCATGGGTTCGACCGGCGTCGACGTGAGCCGACTAGTGCGTAGGTCGACCGGGCCGACGCGAAGCTCGGTGCTGCTCGTCGGCCCAGACGGTGAGCGTCACACATGTCTGTTTCATCCGGGCGTCGCCGGAGAGCTCACAGAGACCGACGTTGATTTCGCCGCTATCGCTGGCGCCGATGTCTTGCACGTCGGGGGCGCCGATGTGCTCGGAGACTTCAGCCGAGAGCCGCTCGGTGAGATAATGGCGTTCGCCCGCAAGCAGGGCGTTACCACCACGCTCGATGTCCTGAGCAGTAGCTGCAGCCCGGCGACTGTGGAGGCGCTTGCTCCAGTCTTGGGTTACACCCAGTACTTCTTTCCGAACGAGCATCAGCTAGCGGCGATGAGCGGGTTGGGCGATTGCGCCGCAGGCGCCGCGTTCTTTCGGAAGCTGGGCGTGGAATGTGTGGCTGTGACTTTGGGGGACGCCGGAAGCCTCGTCGTCACATCTGAGGCCGTCACGAAGATCCCGCCGCTCCAGGTGGATGTGGTCGATACGACTGGGTGCGGCGACGCCTACGCGGCGGGGTTCATCGTCGGGGTGACCCACGGATGGGACACGACGTCAGCCGGATGGCTCGGCAGTGCTAGCTCTGCCTTGGTGGCCTCGGGATTGGGATCGGATGCTGGGATAACGAGTCTCGAGGAGACGCTTGCGTTTCTCGCGGAGCGCGCACCAGCAGCGGTGGCTGACCTAGCCCGATCGTTCGGTCGCGCGGCAGCGCGCTCAGACATGCAGGCGCCGCGCGGTCGGTGATCGATTGCGACGGCGAGTTGTGCAGTCCGCATCCTGCCATACCGCCGATCAGCGAGTAACAACGAGTTCGGACAGTCGCGATGGGACTTCACCGAACGCTACGCTTCTTGCACGTGGCGCGCCTAACGCCGCGTCGCGCGCATCCGACTGCTTACTTAAGCTCGGTCAGTCCGCTGCTGCCGAAGGCGCGTCGTTTCGGCTTCGAGCGAGACGGCTGAGTCCCCGGGGAACGAAACCGGTTGGTCGGTCGCCACCCCTTTCCCATGACCTAGGACTCGCGAGATGTCGGACGCGGCAGCTTGGACGAGCTCGCGCAGATGTCCGTGCCGTTCTCCAAGGATTGCCTCGCGGAAGCCGGCCACTGATATGGCAGCGATAACGCGGTCCCTGTGGTCGAAGATCGGGGCACCGCACGACGCAACTCCAAGAGTGACGTCTTGGTCGTTGATGGCGAAACCTTGTTCGCGGATGCGGTGCAGCGAGGCTAGGACGTCATCAGGCGCCACCACCGTGCTTGCAGTGAAGGCTACGAGGTCCTGCTGCTCGACATAGTCGTGCCACTCGCGCTCCGCTTGGAACGCGAGCAGAATGCGAGAACTGGCCCCGACATGCAGAGGGAGAGTCCCGCCGAGCTGCAGCGCGACCAGATGGACAAACCTTCCATCGATGCGCTCGATGCAAACAGACTGGTTACCTGAGCGGACACAAAGATAGATAGTTTCGCCCGTGGTGGCATGGAGACGTTCCATTACTGGCTGGGCTGCCTGGCGAACATCAAAACGTGACATGACAACTCCGCCAAGGTGCAAAAACTCAAGGCCAAGACGGAAGCTCGACCGATGAGGTCCCGACTCAACGAAGCCGCGCTGGCGAAGCGTCATCAGTAGGCGGTACACGCTGCTTCGCGGTTGCCCGGTGCGCTCCGCGAGCTCAGCGGCAGTCATGTCCCGGCCTTCTGCAAGAACGTCGAGGAGATCGATTGCTTTGTCGAGAACGCCGCGCGCGTCTTCAGAGTTGGCTCGCGGGGGCTCGTCAATCGATTGCACCGACATGGCGATAGTGTAGACCAAGTCCCGCACCGAGTGCGGGGGACACGTGTCTTTGCGCGTGTCGATTGTACCCGTCGAGACCCGCCCGAAGTTACGGCAGGTTTTTGTCCGTGGGTCACTCATGGCAACGGTCGTGATGTGAAGCGGGCGCGGACGGCGGATTCCTGTCCGGACACGCTTATGAACCCCTCGAGTTCTCATCACTAGAAGTCTTCGGAGGGCACATCCGCCCTCGTGGACTACGAGCCGTCCCGCACGTTCGCCCCGGAAGCGTGGGTAGCGCCGGTACCGGCGCTTGTCTGGGGCTGCCGCCAGACTCTCATCACATCGGCGTCTGGGCGCCGAAGGCCAGACGGCCGTGTGCTTTCGGGATGAAAGCCTCCCTCGAAGGATCAACGTGCTCGGGAGCTCTTCGGTTGCAAGAGGCTGAGCCGGGGGCGGAACCCGCCGGACGCGAAGCCGCGTTCGCCCAGTGGCGTGCGAGAATTACTCATCCGACCTTCGTGAAGCGGATTTCTGCGCGATGCCCGCAAGCCGAGCGCGAGCGTCACGGTCGCCGTGACGGCCGTCGCTGTTGCCGGGGTCGGCAAGGAAAGCCGTGTTGCTGGCGCATTCGGCAAGCGGACCGCAGCCGGCGGCTGGAACGCTACCTGTAGATGAGAAGTGGACCTACAGTCGCGGTCGCCAGACGCCGACCGGTGCCGCCGCCCGGCATGGTTTTTGCGATTTGGAGACACCCGCCGAAACACATTCGCTGATGATCGGCACAGGCCGGATTCCAGCCGACCAGCTGAAAGCTACGGTTGTCGACCTCTTTGCGGCGCACGGGCTGTCACCAGGAGCGGCACGAACCGTCGCGTCGGCACTCGTCGATGCCGACCTTCGTGGAGTCCACTCACACGGCGTAAACCTGGTTCCTATCTATCTCGAACGTTTGCGCAACGGCTCGGTGAGCATCGAGGAGCATGCACGGGTTATCTGCGAAAACGGTGCCACAGCCGTCCTCGACGGCAGGCACTCGTTAGGGATCCTCACCGGCGACGAGGCGATGGCCATGGCAGTCGCGAAAGCCGAGGACTACGGGGTCGGTGTTGTAGTCGTTCGCCACGCGTTCCACTTCGCAGGAGCGTTTCGATATGTCAAAGCTGCCGCGCGAGCTGGATGTATCGGAATCGCGGCGTCGAACACTCGACCCTTGATGCCGGCGCCTGGCGGAAGCAGGCCGGTCGTGGGGAACAACCCGCTAGCGATCGCTGTCCCTCGCGGTTCCGGCGAACCGCTTGTGCTTGACATGGCGTTGTCACAAGTTGCCCAGGGGAGGATCCGTATCGCCGCAAAAGCAGGCCGAGAGATTCCCGATAGCTGGGGCACGGACGAGGAGGGAAGGCCCACGACCGATGCCCAGGAGGCGCTAGACGGCATGCTTCTACCAATCGGCGGATATAAGGGTTTCGGGCTTGCGATGATGGTCGATGTTCTCACCGGGGTGTTGTCAGGAGGCGAATTCGGATCGACCGTTCGCAGTGTCTACAACGACGTGGCTGCGCCGAACGATTGCGCCCATCTCTTCATTGCTCTTGACGTCGGCGCGTTTATTGCGGTGGACGACTTCATCGGCAGAGTCGGCGCACTCGCTGATTCAGTAGTGCGCGGACCTTCCATCAACGGGGCAGCTCGCCTGGTCCTGCCCGGACAGCTCGAGGAGGAGCATTTCGAAGCGAGCCTCGTCGACGGCATCGACATCGATCCGGCGGTCATGAAGGCGCTTCGCGCGTGCGTCGCGGAGCTCGACGTCGGCACCGGGGCGTCCGACGCACCCGCCGGAAACGACTAGGAATACCTCGCAGTATGTGGTGTAAGGGCATAGCCGACTGGTAGATTCCAGGAGCGGCGAGCGAAGGAGCACCAGCATCAAGTGCGACGCGTCAGATTCGTGGTGTCCGAGCGTTGCGGCTTGGAGCACCTGTTACGTGCCGCACGCGATGCGCGTTCATCGCCCGACTTCAGCGAACACAGGAGGTTGATGGATGAGCTTAACCGAACAGCCACTAGTGCAGCTGCGCCATCTGGATCGTTTCTTCATCGGCGGCGAGTGGGTCATGCCGTCCAGCGAGGCGACGATCACGGTGACGGATTCCGCGACCGAGCAGCGTTTCTTCTCCGTCGCTGAAGCCGAGGCGGCTGACATTGCCCGCGCAGTCGAGTCTGCGCGTCGAGCGTTCGATACGGGACCGTGGCCGCGGATGAGCCATAGGGAGCGGGCCGAATATCTCCTCGCGATCGCGACCGCGCTGCGCAGACGGGGTGCCGAGGTCGGCGACATCTGGCCTCGAGAATCTGGCGTTCTGCACGGGATCGCCAAGCACGCGACCGAGGGCGCGGCCCGCAGGTTTGAGTATTACGCCTCGCTGGCGGATACCTTCCCCTTCGAGGAGGAGGCAAGGCCAACGGCTGGTGGCGAGTTCGGATTACTCGTGCGCGAGCCCGTGGGCGTCGTCGGCGCGATCATCCCTTGGAATGCTCCGATGGGCTTGATCTCGAACAAGGTCGCGCCAGCGCTGTTGGCTGGGTGCACCGAAGTGCTGAAATCGTCCCCTGAGGCGCCCGGTGAGGGCTATGTCCTCGCGGAGATCGCTGAGGAAGTTGGGCTGCCGCCGGGTGTGCTCAACGTTGTGACCGCCGACCGTGAGGTGTCAGAGCTACTGGTGCGCGATCCGCGCGTCGACAAGATCACGTTCACCGGCTCAACGGCGGCCGGTCGACGGATCGCCTCGATCTGCGGTGAGCGGATCGCTCGCTGCACGCTCGAGCTGGGTGGAAAGTCCGCGGCGGTCATACTTGATGACGTCGATCTGGAGACGGTCGCTGAGAAGATCTCCGGCGCCGAGTGCTTTCTCTCAGGGCAGGTCTGTTCGTCGTTGACGCGGATTGTCGTTCCGCGTCACCGCCATGACGCGCTGCTCGAGGCGCTGTCATCGACGTTCTCGAAGGTACGGGTCGGCGATCCGTTTGACCCCGAGACCCAGATGGGACCGCTGGTCTCCGAGCGCCAGCGAGACCGAGTGCTGGGTTACATCGACAAGGGCGTTCAGGAAGGGGCGACTCTCGCGACCGGGGGGCAGCGTCCTGCGCACCTCGAGCGGGGCTGGTTCGTCGAGCCGACGGTGTTCGGCAACGTCGACAACGGCGCCACGATCGCTCGCGAGGAGATCTTCGGACCTGTCCTGAGCGTGATCCCTGCCGACGACGAACGCGACGCCGTGCGCGTCGCCAACGACACGATCTACGGACTGAACGCCTCGGTGTTCACCGATGACCTTGAACGAGCGCGAGCGGTCGCGGGCGAATTACGCTCGGGCACCGTCGGCCACAATGCCTTCAGGACCGACTTCGGGATTGCGTTCGGTGGCTTCAAGCAGTCAGGGATCGGTCGCGAAGGAGGAACCGAGGGGCTCCACCCCTTCCTGGAGACCAAGACAGTGATCCTCGAGGGCCGGCCCGGGAGCTACGGCTCGAGAGTCGACTAGACGACCGTCGTCTGGGGCGCCCGACGATGGGCGCCCCGCTCATCGCCGACGCCATCCGCGGCTACTAGGCGCCACCCCGTTCCGCACGCCCGCGACCGACGATCCACACTCGGCGGCCGCTCGGTGAGCGGCCGCGTCACCCACACCCTTGCTTAGGCCGGGACCTGGAATGCGGACCGCGCTCTCGCTGATCGTATGAATCCGGCCCCTTTGATTTGACGCACGACAGCGTATTTGCGGCTCTTGTCTCGACTCGCGCGTTCAGCCGCCGGCGAGCGCCTGTAATCCTCACTCGCCACGAAGGGCATGCGCCGAGACGGTGCTGTAGCACTCACGGCATACGTCGCACCGGGATCGCATGGCGCCGTAGGACGGCGGGGCGGACGGCTCAGTACCCGATGGCGAGCACGCCATCTAGGGGAAGTCGTAGACGGTCGCTTGCGTAGATCGCGTCGAGCACGCTGATCGTTTTGCGCTAGTCCGATGACGCGATGGTCTTCCCGCCGGACTTAAAGCGGTATTCGATGCGCACGGCGAGCGCCAAAAGCGCGCGTCGATGAGCAGGCTGGTTGGGATCAGGTCGCGGTAAATCGCGTTCCCCTGCGTCCCGCGCCGTGCCTCGACTTCAAGCGCGACGCCCCATTCGCCGTGAAACGCATCGACTTCGTATGCGCGCTCTTCGGCTCCCATCTCTCCCAAGAGGACCGGCCGCCTGAGCTTGTCGGCGGCTTTCTTCCCACCCTCCACGTCGAATCCTAGAGCGACGAGCGCTGGACGAAGGAGCATCAACTTCTGATCGCTCGTCATCTGCGCGTCGTCCGCCGCCTCGAACGCGTCGACCAGGGAGTGCGCCCACTCGGGAGGCCGAGCACGGCCAGGATAGGACTTCTATGGCGGATACGGACCCGTCACGCATCCTCGTTCTCCGGCGGCTCCTTGCGCGGTGGGACGTTCATGGCAACCGAGGTGAGGTGCCGCATCGTCGACTGACCGTAGTTGCGAGACTCATAGGAGCGTTCGGTAGGCGCCTACCGGGCACTTATGTTACAGTTGACACGAGCACGGCGCTGTCGTGTTGGATGCGGGGTGTTGGGAGGTCCGCTGTGACGAGCATTACGCTTTTGACGCCGGTCACCGATCAGGTTTTCCACTTCGGGGGCCAGCCAATTCTCGTGAGTGGACGAGCCGTTGGACACGGGATGCCCGCAATTGTCGAGGTCGACGGCGTCGTTGTCAGCGTGGAGGGCTCGCCGGTACAGGCCAGCCTGAGCGTGGTTGCGCATCAGAAGGTGCCAGCCGTGTCGTTCAACGCCGTAGTACCGGCCCCGAGCGGTACTGGCCATCACGAGGTCATCGCCGTCGCGACGTTCGATGACGGGTCGACGGCAACGGCCACGGTAAACGTCGTCATTCAAAACGTCACCACACCGCGGGAGAGCCTGACGGTATCTGTCGCCAACCCAGCTCCGCCGTCCTCCGACAACTGGGCGGCGGACATCGTCAAAGCCAACAGGACCACCGATCTGGGTTCGTGGCTGTCTTTGGCCGTGTGGGTAGACAGGGGAGATCGCTTCCCGATCTGCGCACGAGAATGGGTCCAGATCGGGGATGCGACAGAGGACTACGACCTCGACCCAGTGGGGTTCAGCGGATGGCTCCTTCGGCCGGAGGTCTCCGGCGCCGACGTCCCTTTCACCCACCCCTTCGGGCATGACTGGGAGTGCTTGGTTGCACTCGATCCGGAGTATGCCGGCCTGCTCGCCCCTGGCAACGCGGTCCCTGACGGCGCTGATGGCGCACAGGCTATGGCCGATGCGCACGTATTCAGCATCCCGGTCCCCGACGGCGGATTGCTGGCCGTCGAAACTGACGGCGGCAACGTGCCGAGTGCACTGAAGGCGTTTGACGACACCGTAAGGGTTGGAGACCGGATCGCTGTCTTTGGTCGCTGGATCGTCGACGCTGGACACTCAGTGCCGATGCCTACGGGCGGCCCCAGTTACCGCTCGGAGGTGCATCCGCCGCTGCTGATGGCGATCGGCGGGACGCGGCCGGACGTGTCTGGCGAGACATTGACCCGCATCGTAATGACCTCACGTCCGTACCTCGCCCAGCAGGTTTTCACGACCGACACCAACACCATCAACGACGATTCAGCTCCAGACGACGGAACGCTGCTGAAGCATCTCAACAACGAGGTGGACAAGCTCCACGGTCTGGTACCAGACTCGTGGACGCTTGAGGCGCATCCCAAGATCGCCTCGAAGCCCTTCACCGGTGTCCACCTGTTCCGCCTGAGTGTTCACCCGCCCGCCTCTGGCGCCGGTGGGATCGTCGGCGGCATTGTCGCCGCGCAGGTGCAGGTCAGCTTCCAGTTCACCTGCCGGAGTGGTGTCGGCGTCGAGGTGATCGGGCAAGGCGACCACGTCGATGTGCTCGTGGCCCTCAACAGCGCCGGATACCATCCTGCGCCGTTGCCGCCTCGCCAGACGGACACGTGGACAAAGGACCGGCTCAACGCTGTCGACTCGGGCTCCTCCGACCTGATCACGTTCGAACAGATCGTCAGTGTCTTCGAAGGCTCGCCCGTGTCGGCGGCAGCCGCAGAGCACGCTCTCGCTCACGGAGTCGAGACTGATACCTACGCCGTACCTGACGTAGACGCGTTGAGCCGCTCGCACGCCGTCCCGTTCGTGTCCACCGACCAGATCCCGGCCGACCAGGGAATCGTCGTCGATGACGGCCAGCCCTACCCGGTGATCGGGTTCCTTGAGATCCGGCAGATCCACCCCGACACCTTCCATGGCGCTGAAATGGCGCCGGGTGCGGTGCCTGACCAGCCAAGCGCGGTACATCCAAAGGGGAAGCAGACATGACACGCTGGCACATCCATTTGCGGTTGAGGTTCTGGCCTCCAAAGGGATTATCGTTGTCACGCCGGTTTTGGGAAGACCAGGCAAGCGAACTCAGCCGGTGTCGCCAACGCCGGCCCGGCATAGCCGGGGTGGTCGCGTGAGCGGACGTGGACTCGGAGCAGCGTTCTGGGTCGAGGCCGTGTTGGCCGGATTCGGGACGTTCTTGGGGTTGCTGACGATCGTGTGGCACGACTGGATCGAGGGGGTGTTCGGGGTCGATCCGGACCATGGCAACGGATCTGCTGAGTGGATCGCGGTGGCGGTGCTGTTGGTGATCGGCGCGGTCGCCGGCGCGCTCGCCCGGCGCGAGTGGCGCCGCGCGCACGCGCTGCCTGCCTGACGGAGCAGCTGACTGCGCGACGCCCCGGGGGAACACTGCGAGCAAACCCAGACCGCAACAATAGGCCGACAGGAGAATGCGAGCGCTGCCGCTGCGGCCTCTGTGACGGCGCTGCCGACGATTGCTGCGCCGACGAGGACGACGACTGAGAAGGTCGGATCCCGCCACGATCGTGTTCGCCCTCCTCGCTCGCCTCGACTTTCGCAGGGCGAAACGGCTCACTTCAGCCTGAAGTCACGGCTCGCTTTCCCAGGTCAGCGCGGCCCGCGTTGGTCGCGACAACATTGAAACAGGACCCTCATGCTCCTAGCTCCGCCGAACATTTACGAGCCGATCTCCGTCTGTAGCCGACGCGTGCGCCTGACGGGTCAGTCCCAAAACGCCGTCGTCCTCCTACGCGGAGCCGGAGACAGACCGCTCGGCAAGTGGACGGCGACCTGGCCCGACGAGCTGTTCGACCTGGACGCGGGCGTCACGCTCCAAGCGGGCGAGCCGGTCTCCGTGATGCAGACGCATGACGCAGACGCAAGCGGCTGGTCATCGATCCCCGTTGTGGTTCAGGACTCCGGTCCGTCGAACCCGCTAATCGTCTTGCCTGTGACGAGCTGCTCGAGGGAGGTCCAGGCCACGGGGATAGCGCCGGGCGCGGTCGTCACCGTTGTCGACAAGCAGAACGGCAGCACACTGGGCTCGTCGCAAGGCGGCACCGTCGAGGTCATCTCGCTCAGCCGGACCCTGATCACGAACGATCACATCGAGTTGAGCGCTACCTCCTGTGCTGGAGCGGGCGGTCCGACGAGCGCCGAGCCGAAGATCGAGACCCTCCGAACCGTGGACCCGAGGGAACGACGACTGATGCCGGTCACTGTCGAGCAGCCCCTGCGGGCGTGTCAGCGGCTCCTCGTCGTACACGACGGCCAACCCGGCACGAACTTCGTCCTCGAGCGCGCTGACGGCTCGCAGACCAGCTGGCCTCTGCACGCCGACGGCGGGAAGCTCCGGGTCGCCCCGCTCGACAAGAGCGAGGCGCTCACGTGGTGGGTCGAGCCTGGAGATCCCCATTGCGAGGTGCAGCGCAGCGAGCGCGACGGCGCAACCACAAGCAGCGACCCGCCTGGTGCTCCCACGATCAGCACCGAGCCATGCCCGGGTACCCGAGTCCTCCACGTGGGTGGGCTCGTCCCGAGCGCCACGGTCCACCTCCGCGTCGACGGTGTCGACGTGCTCGAGACGATTGCGGGAGGCGCCGACCAGGACATCGACCTTGCCGGAGTCTTCCTCGTCGCTGGTCAGCGCCTGACGGTCGCGCAGCGACTCTGCGACGACTGGAGCGACGCCTCTCCCCCGGTAGCCGTCACTGTCGCCTCGACGCGTGAGCCGGTGATCGTCGAGCCGCTCTTTCCGTGCGCGTCGGTCGTCGTGGTTCATGACGTGTCGCCCGGCGCGACGGTGGTCGTGCTGTCCGAGCGCCTCGGACCCGGTGAGATCGGCCGCGTCGTCGCCGACAGCAGCTCGGTCTCGGTGCCGATCTCCCCTTA
>DATNKY010000352.1:0-2057 GCA_035603155.1 Solirubrobacteraceae bacterium | reverse complement strand
CCACGCGACCCAAACCGCCGGCTGCGCCGGCTCCTCACTATCGATCTTGCTCTTCGATCACATTCACGCGCCGCCCGGGTGAGCGGCCATCGCCGGAGGCTTACCAGGAAATGGTGTCGCCGTTCTGATCGGTGAACGTTCCCGTCGGACCGCCCTCCTGCAGCGCGAGGCGGATTGCGTCCTTGCCGCCTTCCTCCACGGGGAGCACCCCTCTGTGGTTGTTGAGGTCGGTGGCGACGAACCCCGGTGAGATTGCGTTCACCCGAATCCCGTCGGATTCGAGGGAGATCGCGAGGCCGACGGTGATCGCGTTCATCGCGGCCTTCGAGGCTGAGTAGGCGCCGAACATCGCGCGGTACCGATTCCCGGGTTGGGAGGCATTGGCGAGCGAGCCGACCCCGCTTGAGACCATGACGACCCGGGGAGATGGCGACTCGCGAAGCAGGGGAAGCGCTGCCTGTGTGACCGCGAGCGCGCCAAACACGTTCGTGTCGAAGATTTCGCGCAACTCATCGAGCGACACCTTGCTGAGTTGACCCGACTGTGCCTTCTCCTCGAAGGTGGTTCCCGGCATCTCCTCCCAGGGTGTCGCGTGGGAGATGCCCGCATTGTTGACGAGAACGTCGAGCCGGCCGAACTCGTCGCGGACCCGGTCCACGGCGGCGGTGATCGAGGCCTGATCGGTGACGTCGAGCTGGATCGCGTGCGCGTCGCCGTCGATGCCCTGTACCGCCATCTCACCCCGCGCAAGGTCCCGCGAGCCGACCAGGACGGTAAGGCCGTGCTTCGCGAGATTCTTGGCGATCGTGAGTCCGATCCCCTTGTTGGCCCCCGTGATCAGCGCCATCTGGTTGTCATGCATGGTGAGCTCCTCCGCGCGTCGTGATGGGATGAGCCCGCGGTCGCGCGATGTCGATTGAGCGAGGGTAACGGTCTGCTCTTATGACCAATTGCAGAGGCCCTCCCACGGGGGGCCACCTCGCCCCCCGGAAAAGTAGAACGGCGGAGAAGACAGGGTTGGATCACTCAGCCAGGAGGCGCTCCCACAACGCCATGAGCGCGGCCGTAGCTTCGGTGCGGCGCTCCGGGGAGTCGTGGCCGGCGCCGAATGTGTCGAGCAGATATGCGCGGTGGGTGGCCATCAGTACCAGCGCGAACTCGCGTGGGTCGGCCGGCGGGTGCGGCGCGTTGGCGACGAGCTGCTCGAACAGCCGGCGCGGACCGACGAGAGCCCGGTCCAGCTCGGTCGCGACTGCCGGGTCGGCCGCCGCGGCGGCGTCGAGCGCGCGCAGCCACCGACCGTTGTCGGCATAGAGCTGCACCAGGCCGGCGACCATCGCTGTGATCAGGCCTTCCGCAGGACCGCGCAGGACCTGATCGAGGAGCGGGTCCTCGGAGTCCGGGAGCAGTTCGGGCGCCAGTTGCGCGAGCCTGTCGAAGTGGCGGTAGAAGACGGTGCGCGTCAAGCCCGCCCGCGTCATGACATCACCGACGGTCAGGGCTGCGAACGGCCGGTCGAGCAATAGTTCCCGGGTCGCGTCGAGGATCCGTCGCCGGGCGTCGTCGGACGGAACGCGTGGAGACCGTTGCGACATCGTGTCGCAGAGTATGCAATCCTATTGCGACACTATGTCGCAATCTGAACCGGACACCCACGTCACACTGCCCGATGGGCGCACGCTCTCATACCTGCTCGCGGGTGCCGACAGCGGGCCGGTCGTGACCGTGCTTGACGGTCCATGTAGCCGCGGGCTCGGGCGGGCGCTCGCCGCAACCGCGCGCGAACTCGGGATCCGGCTCGTGATCCCCGACCGTCCGGGTTCTCACGGGAGCGCGCCGAAACCAGGTCGCACGGTCGCCGATTGGCCCGCCGATCATCTCGCGCTGATGGACGCGTTAGGCGTTGACCGCTTCGGGATCATGACGCAATCCGGCGGGACGCCCTATGGGATCGCCGTTGCCGGTGCGGTTCCAGAGCGGGTCACCGCCCACTCGCTGCTCGGAGCCATTGCGCCGCTCGCGGAGAAGGCCCAGTGGCGCGCGGCCGGGAAGGATAT
>DATNKY010000419.1:0-2344 GCA_035603155.1 Solirubrobacteraceae bacterium | reverse complement strand
CCGACAGCTCGTCGAGCGGCCTCGCGGCCGGATTGGCGCCGTTCGTGTCCGTGGCTTCATCGCACGGGCTGCCGTTCCGGCTGACCGAGATCAACTCGGCGTCGTGCCAGGGCACCAAGGGCGTCAGCGACACGTTCGCGTCGGCTCTGTGGGCGCTGAACACGATGTTCAACATGGCCAGCGTCGGAGTCGACGGGGTCAACTTCCACATGTTGCCCGGCTCGCGCTACGAGCTGTTCACCGTCTCGCACGCGCAGAACGGGACGTGGCAGGCGTTCGTCCACCCCGAGTACTACGGCCTGCTGATGTTCGCCCAGGCATTCCCTCCGGGAGCGCGGCTGCTCGACGTCACGGCGCCCGGCGGGCCCGTCAAGGTATGGGCGACTCAGGGCACCGACGGCACGCTCCGCGTGACGCTGATCAATCAGGACCCGGACGCCGAGCACGATGTCTCGCTCAAGCTCGCCGGAGCGTCGGGCACGGGTTCGCTGGAGACGCTCGCCGCACCGAGCCTCGCCGCAACGTCCGGCGTGACGCTCGGCGCCCAGACGTTCGGCGACGAGACGACCACCGGCAAGCTCTCCGGAGGATCGTCCACGACACCGGTCGCCCCCGTGAGCGGCACCTACACGGTGCCCGTGCCGGCGGGCAGTGCGGCGCTGCTGACGATCGCCGGCTCGAGCACCCCGCCGCCGGTCGGTGGTGGCGGGGGTGTCCCGCCGCCGGTCGGTGGCGGCGGAGGTGTCCCGCCCACCAACGGTTGATGCATCGACTCTGGTCCGCTCCGGCGGGTGCCCGGATGCTCGTCAGACCCCGGTCTTGTGCAGCTCGCGGTACATCTCCCGAGCGAGCTTGCCGGGCAGCCCCGGCACCGCCTCGAGCTCCTCGCGCGAGGCGGCGAGGATCGCATTGGGGGACCCGAAGTGCGCCAGCAGCGCCCGCTTTCGGGCCGGTCCGACACCGGGGAGGTCGTCGAGCACCGAGGCGGTCATCGCGCGATCGCGCCGGATCCGGTGGTGGGTGATCGCGAACCGGTGGGCCTCGTCACGCACGCGCTGTAACAGCTGCAGCTCGGGCGTGTCGTGGGCGAGCAGCAGCGGCGCCTCGCGTCCGGGGATGAATACCTCCTCGATCCGCTTGGCGAGCGAGATCACCATCACGCCCCGGTCCCGGAATCCCTGCAACGCCCGGAGCCCGGCGGACAGCTGACCTTTGCCGCCATCGATCACGACCACGTTCGGCAGCGCCGCGAAGCTCGGGTCGTAGTCCTTGTCGTGCGGGGAGACGTCGCGCTGCTGCTCCCAGCGCGCCATCCGCCGCGACAGGACCTCCTCCATCGAGGCGAAGTCATCCGGTCCCTCGTGGCCGCCGTTCCCCCCATCGCCAACCGTGAACACCTTGAACCTGCGGTAGTCGGACTTCTTCGGGGCGCCGCCCTCGAACACGACCATCGAGGCGACCGTGTTGGTCCCCATCAAGGTCGAGATGTCGAAGCACTCGATCCGCAGCGGGATCGTGTCGAGGCCGAGCACCTGCTGGAGTCCGTCCAGCGCCTCGACGCGCTGCTGGCGGCGGCGCTCGGAGCGCAGCTTCTCCTGGTCGATCGCGAGTTGCGCATTGCGCTCGGCGAGCTCGAGGATCCGGCGCTTATCGCCGCGCTCGGCGGCGCGGATCTCGACCGTCCCGCCGCGACGGGCGCTGAGCGCCTCGGCGAGCGCGGGATTGTGTCCCACCTCGCGCTGCACGACCAGCAGCGGCGGCACCGACATCGCGCTCGCGTAGTACTGCAGGATGAACGCCTCGGCGACCTCGGGGATGTCGGCGTCGGCGGCGTTGTCGAGGTAGAAGCTCTGGCGGTCCGACAGCACGCCGTCACGGACCTGGAATACCTGTGCGTTCGCCTCGCCGTCGGATACCGCGACGGCGATCGCGTCGAGCGAGCCGGCGCCGTCGTGGGCGACCCGCTGGCGCTCGAGCAGCGAGCGGATCGCCCGCAGCCGGTTGCGTTCGCGCGCCGCGTCCTCGAAGCGCTGCTCGGCGGCGGCGGTCTTCATCTCGTGCTCGAGCGAGCGCTCGATCTCCTTGTAGCGGCCCGAGAGAAAGGCGATCACACCGTCAATCGAGCGCCGGTACTGCTCGGAGTCGACGTACCCGACACACGGTGCCTCGCAGCGCTTGATGTAGTAATCCAGGCACGGCGACCCACTGCGGCGACCCGGCTCGGGGCCCTCGCAGGAACGGAACATGAACACCTTGCCGAGCACCTCGAGCGTCGACCGAACGCGCTTGGCGTTGGAGTACGGCCCGAAGTACGCACGGTCGCGGCGATGGCGCTCGCGCGTGA
>DATNKY010000294.1:0-4409 GCA_035603155.1 Solirubrobacteraceae bacterium | reverse complement strand
GAAGGTCGAGCAGTTCGGGCGTCTAGCTGACGGGTTGACGCCGGCGAGATGCGAGGTTCCGAAGTGAGCATCTCCACGGCGATACCACGTCGGGCCACGCAGCGCGGGCAGTGGCGCACAGCCAAGAACGATGCTCGCGGCTGGACAGCCAGGCCGCAACGGGGGCAGTTCACGTATGACATCGCATCTCCAGGTGATTCCCGATCTCGTTGATGTCCCGCGATCTGGTCACGATCGCGCCAGCGAATGGGGAAGCGCCCTTTCCCGGTCTCGCGCGGCCCCAAGCTTGACTCCTGCTGCGGGCTCTACGCTAATCCTCCGGCGCGAGGCGTTGTGTGACAAGCGTCTCGGACCGCGGTCGATCGTGGATGCTCGGGAGCTCGGCGCCGACCGTCGTGCTGTCCAACGAGCGCCGCGGGCGTCGGCTAGGCTTCCACGAGCAGCGGCCAACCAGGATTTTGCGGCCTCAGGGCAGCCGGAAATGGCGCAACCGAGGCCGCCAATCCCCGGGGAAGCCCTGCAAACGCCGACGTAGCTCAGCTGGTAGAGCACTTCACTCGTAATGAAGGGGTCCCCGGTTCGAGTCCGGGCGTCGGCTCTTAGGAACTGCCTGTAATTGCTGTCAAGGCCGGTGGGACGGCGATAGATGTTGGGCTCCAGCCTGATTCGGCGGGGCTGATCGTTTGACCCGGTCATCGGACGGCCCTTAGCGCCGGTGAAGACGCACCGGGCGATGGAGCCGAACGACGCCAGACGTCGAGCTCAGCGCGGCCGAAGTAGAGCCGGCAGCCAGGTCCGTCCTGGTGGACGGGGATAACGCGCTGAGCGGCGAGCTTGCGCACGGTCGCCGGGTGCGCCGTTCGGTCGGGCGCGCCAAGCCGTTCAACCACCGGCAGTCGCCCCGCACAGGCGTACGCTTGCATTGTCGGGACCTCCTTTGCAGGTCTCGGCCAGGCCCCGGGTGTTCGCGCACCGCCGGGGCTCTGCTCATTTCCTTACGCTAGTAAGGTACTGCGTGTATCGGACGTAAAGCGTCCGTGCGTAAGGTTCTGCCGCCGACAGATGTACGGTGCAGATATGGGCCGCAAGGTCGACGTCGACGATCTCATTGACACACACTCGGTGGCCCAGATCATCGGACTCGCACACCGAAACACGGTGAGCGAGTACCAGGCTCGCTACGAAGACATGCCGCGCCCAGTCGTGGATCTCGGCACCGGCCGTTCCAAGCTATGGCTGCGCTCCGAAGTAGAGCGGTGGGCTGCCGTTCACGAAAAGCGTGTCGCTGGTCGAGGCCGTCCTCGACGTCACACCGCGGCGCCGTGACGATCGTTGTCGCTTTGGCGGCGTCTTACGAGATGGCGATGATCTGATCGAGGGATCCTCCCAACCGCAGAGCCTGCACTCCCGATTTTGCGATGGGCTCGGATGCTCGTCGTGAAATCGGGAGTAACCCAGCTGGAGGCGACCTCCGAACGACGGCGGCGCCTCGCGTATAGCCCGCAGCCGTGGTCGATCCACCGCCGGGACGAGGGCCGCGACAGCGTGTCGACGGGGATGCGGAGTGTGACCGGAGCATCGGCAGCACCGCTCGGCTCGCAGTTGTTGACGGCTGGCGGATCCGCGCGCCAGGGCAACTGAGGACTCCAAAGACTGCTTCGGCGGCGAGGCACGCCTCGCCCTGGCCACCGAGTTCACGATCGAGATCGTGGCCAAGCGATCGTCCGAGATCATCGACTTGTGTGATCCCGTCGTCTCCATAGGACTCGTCCGCTCGGTTCGGGCCCGAGAACGATTGCGATCGTCAGCGGATGCCGGCCGACCCGGTGTGCGTGCATCGTGCTAGTCGGCAGCTGGCACCTGCACTGCTCGCTTTGTGTCGAGAGCGGCAACGGGAGCTTAACGACACGTCTATTTGCGTCATCCGCCTGATCGCCGCGGCCAATCGTCTATAGCCCGCGCGGAGGACGAGGAGGCGGCCGCTATGAATGTCAGGCGCCTGTCCAAAACAGCAATCTGATCATTCCTCGAAGATCAAACTCCCACGCCGTGAGGACTTGTACACGGATGCTTCTGTCGTCCTGCGGAACGATGTTGGCGACCCAAATTGAGGCGTCGCCTTGGAAAGGAAGCCCATTCCCGTCGATTTCGGTGATCGAGGCCGATACCCATGTATCGCGACTGATCGGAGGGTCGGGGGGATTCGGGAATGGCGGCGTGAGCTGCAGGTTCGTCGACGCCCCGAATACCCCAGGAGGGGGGTTATCTCCCAATCCCTTCAGCGTCACCTGCTCGAAGTAAAACCACGGTCCAGATGCCATGTTTCCCCCTTTAGCTTGAGATAGAAAGACGCTCGATCACGGCTCCTGCTTGAAGCTCAACCTTCACCCGCAGCTCGTCTGGGATGTGTCGCGTCGGCTCGTGCGCGTTGCTGGAGACAACTAGAACCTTCGCGCAATCCCTCCCCGTTCTCTTAGGGTCCGCATGTTCGGTAAGTAAGGTACCAATAACGGGCGCGGTCGCGAAGCGTTGCTCGGAGCCCGCGGACTGTTCGCGAGCGGCTCGAACGCGCTGCTCGACGAGCTGAAGATCGCCGACATCGCGCTGCGCGACCCGCGCATCCTGGTCGGATCCGCCGCGAGGTCCCCTATTGACCCGGGAGCGAGCGCTCTGCGAAAGTCAGCCCATCCCCTAGCGCAAGGAGAGGCAAATGGCGAACCCCGAGACCGACGGTGTGTTGATGATCCAACTCGCCCAGTGGGGCGCGATGTCCGGTATCCAGGACGCGACAGCGGCGATCTTCGCGGACGACTTCGACTCGGAGAGCGCTGATCCTAGGGACGAGAGTGTGCGTAAGGTGCTGATGTGGGGGGAGACGATCGGCACGATGACTAAAAACGAACTGATCTCGCAGGAACTGATCCTCGACTGGCTTTGGATCGCCGGCTTGTGGGCCCGAGTTGGGCGCGCTGCACAGACGGCAAGAGAGGCGACCGGAGTTCCGCAGCTCTATGAGAACTTTGAGGCGCTGGCGAATGCGCAAGCGGGCTGACCACGCCTGACTCCTCCATTCGGATAGTCGCGGCGCCGTCCTCCTCCCGGGAACGCGCCTGGCACGCAAACCGCGGTTGTGCATCTCGTCCATAGGAGCAGTCGCACGGCAGCCTGCTGCTTGCGCCTGGAACGAGCAGCGACAGAGGTGCCGTGCTGGCGGCCTCGCTGCTACTTGTCCGAACCAGTCGCAACGACGCGCCCGCGTCGCGCCAGCTGACGGCTCCCTACGGACAAACCGGCCACGACCGACCGTCACGAACTACCCGTGCACGCCTACATCGGTCACCGCGGTTTGGTCGGCGCTTCGCAGCAAGATCGGTAGCAGCATCACCGGCACCGAGTCGCCCCTCAGGGGCTTGCAGCTTTCGCGAAGCCGGTCAGCGCCGGGGCCGCGGGCTGGCTCGATTCGGTGGCCGATCCCGACGCTGGGCCAACGGCCGAGATGCGCGCTTGTTGTGAGGAGGAGGCCGCTCCTCGGCAGACGCCGAATTACTCACGAAGCCGCGCCATGGCGGCCTCAGCGGCAACGCGGTGATCGACCTCTTGGGCTCGGGCGGGAGAAGCAGACACGATACGGTACTGACGCCAATCGGGCGTCCGAAGGAGGAACTGACGATGGGTCTGCTAGTTGCTGACGCGTTGGTGGAGACCGCGGTCCGGGCTGGGGTGGAGCGGGTGTACGGCGTGATCGGGGACAGCCTCAATCCGATCGGCGATGCGATCCGGCGTAACGGGAAGCTGCGCTGGGTCCACGTCCGCCATGAAGAGGTCGCCGCGTTCGCGGCCGGCGCCGAGGCTCAGCTGACCGGCCGAGTGACGATGTGCGCTGGGTCGGCGGGGCCCGGCCATCTGCACCTGGTCAATGGCTTGTACGACGCGAACCGGTCTCGCGCGCCCGTGTTCGCGCTTGCGTCGGTGATCGTGAGCGAGGAGATCGGTGGCTCCTACTTTCAGGAGACCGATCCTCACTCCGTATTTGACGGCTGTAGCGTGTACAACGCGAGTTGCTCGACGCGCGCGCAGGCGCCGCGCGTGTTCGAGATGGCCTTCCAGCATGCGATCGCGCGCCAGGGCGTCGGAGTCGTTGAGCTCTCGGGCGACACCGCCGAGGAGGACACCGGTCTGCGCTCGCTGCTGCCGCACAGCTTCCAGCTCGACCCTCCGGCGTACGCGCCCTCCGATCGCGATCTTGACTCGGTCGCGGAGCTGATTGATCGCCACGACAAGGTCACGATCTACTGCGGCGCCGGGGTCCGCGATGCCCATGCCGAGGTGCTCGAGCTCGCGCAGCGGATCAAGGCCCCGGTCGGCTACACGCTCCGCGGCAAGCAGTGGATCGAGCATGACAATCCGTA